>DATADI010000001.1:0-14316 GCA_036258615.1 Thermomonospora sp.
TGACCGCGGCGGTCGGCATGCGGGACGTGGTGGACCTCGTCGCCGAGCAGGTCATGCCCGCCTTCGCCGCGCAGGGCCTGATGCTGCTGGTGGCCGAGGGCGGGCGGCTGCGGATCGTCGGGCACCGCGGCTACCCGCCGCACGTCATCGAACGCTTCGACGCGGCCTCCCACCGGGATCCGGTGACCCCCGCCGGGCACGCGCTGACCAGCGGCATCCCCACCTTCTTCGAGAGCCCCGAGCAGATGTCCCGCGTCTATCCCGACATCCCCCGGCTGACGCAGAAGAAGGCGTGGGCCTTCCTCCCGCTGAAGGTCTCCGGGCGGCCGGTGGGGTGCTGCGTGCTGTCCTTCGACCGGCCGCATCGCTTCGCGGTGGAGGAACGGGCGCTGCTGACGGCGCTGGCCGGGCTGATCGCCCAGGCGCTCGACCGGGCCCGCCTGTACGACGCCAAGCACCAGCTCGCCCACGGGCTCCAGGAGAGCCTGCTGCCGTCGGTGCTGCCCACGGTGGACGGGCTGAAGGTGGCCGCCCGGTACGTCCCGGCGACCACCGGGCTGGACATCGGCGGCGACTTCTACGACGTGATCCCGCTGGACGCCACGACCACCGCCGCCGTGATCGGGGACGTCCAGGGCCACAACGTGACCGCCGCCGCGCTGATGGGGCAGGTCCGTACCGCCGTGCACGCCCACGCCGCCGCCGGGGCCCAGCCGGGGGCGGTCCTCGCGCACACCAACCGGCTGCTCATGGACCTGCGGCCCGGCCTGTTCACCAGCTGCCTCTACGTCCACCTGGACCTGGCGACCAACAAGGCGTGCCTGGCCTCCGCCGGTCACCCCCCGCCGCTGCTGCGGCACGAACGGGGGTACGCCGGGGTCCTGGACATCGAACCGGGCCTGCTGCTCGGGATCGAGCCCGACGCCGAGTACCCGACCGTCGAGGTCATGCTGCCTCCGGCCGGGGTGCTGGCGCTGTACACCGACGGGCTGGTGGAGACCCCCGACGTCGATCTGGACGACGCCATCGCGGCTCTCGCCGAGGCCCTGGCACAGGCGCGGTACGACTCCATCGAGGGGCTCGCGGACATGCTCCTGGCGCGGCGTCCGGACTCGGTGGTGCTCAGCGACGACGTCGCCCTCCTGCTGCTGAGCCCCGGCGGCCACTAGAAGCCTTTTCCCGGACATGCCGCTCCATGACCGGAACCGGCGGTTCCGCCGCACGGGTCCCGGAAAGGACTGCCGCCGACTCCGAGCGAAAGAGGCGAGATGATCCAAGCGCCGCGACAGCCCGAACAGATGGTGGTGGACGCCGAGGGGTACGGGGACCGGCTCGGGCAGCCCGCCATGCCGGAACGCACGCACGGATACGTGGTGCGGGGAATGGCGCGGGTGCCCCAGTCACGCTCGTACGAGGGACGGTTCGGGCGGATGTTCCGGCGGCTGCCGCCGTTCCTGCCGACGGACGCGCAGATCGACGCGCTGGCCGAGGCGATGGTGGAGCACGACGGCGGCGGCGACAATCCCGACATCCCCGCCGGGTACACCTATCTGGGCCAGTTCGTCGACCACGACCTGACGTTCGACCCGGCGTCCAGCCTGGAGCGGCAGAACGACCCGGACGCGCTGACCAACTTCCGCACGCCGCGGTTCGACCTGGACTGCGTGTACGGCAGCGGGCCCGCCGACCAGCCCTACCTGTACGACAGGCGGCGGGAGGGCGGGCCGTTCCTCCTGGTCGGAGAGCACGACGACGAACTGGACCTGCCGCGCAACGGGCAGGGCACGGCCCTCATCGGCGATCCGCGCAACGACGAGAACGTGTTCGTCAGCCAGCTCCATCTGACGATGCTGCTCTTCCACAACAAGGTGATGGAGCAGCTGCGGGAGTTCCCGGAGGCGGGCGGCGCCGATTTCGCCGCCGCGCAGCGCACGGTCCGCTGGCACTACCAGTGGATGGTGGTGCACGACTTCCTGCGCCGCATCGTGGGTGAGCAGACCTTCGGCGAGGTGCTGAAGCGCGAACCGAAGATGCCCGGCGGAAGGCCCGCCGAGCGGGTGGAGCTGCGTTTCTTCAGCTGGCGGGTAAGGCCGTTCATCCCGGTGGAGTTCTCCGCCGCCGCGTACCGGTTCGGCCACTCCATGGTGCGGGCCCGGTACCTGCTGAACTCGACCGTCCCGGACCTGCCGATCTTCACCTCCGAGCCGGTGGAGAAGGACCCGCGGAGCCATTTCGGCGGCTTCCGGATCCTGCCGCCGCTCTGGCAGGTGGAGTGGTGCCGGTTCTTCTCGGTGAACGGGCAGGGCGACGGGCCGCTGCAGCCCGCCCGGCTCATCGACACCAGGGTCGCCCCGCCGCTGCACGCCCTGCCGCCCGAGGTGGCCCCGGGGATGTCCTCGCTCATCCGCCGGAACCTCACCCGGGGCGCGCGGCTCGGCCTGCCGTCGGGGCAGGACGTGGCCGCCGCGATGGGCGCCGAGCCGCTGACCCCGGAGGAGCTGGGGCTGCCCGACCGGCGGCCGGTGCCGCTGTGGTACTACGTCCTGCGCGAGGCCGAGGTCCGCGCCGGGGGCCACCACCTGGGGCCGGTCGGCGGGCGCATCGTGGCGGAGGTGTTCCTGGGCCTGATGGCGGCCGACCCGGCGGCGTACCTGAGCGTGGACCCGACCTGGACGCCGTTCCTGCCCGCCGTGGCCCGGGGCGACTTCACCATGGCCGACCTGATCGCGTTCACCGGTTTCGGCCTGAAGGTCATCGAAGGGGCTTCCTAGCCAGGGGTTCAGTCGTCGCCGCCGTAGGCCTCCAGCAGGTCGCGGCGGAGCAGGTCGGTCCGGACGGTCAGGGCGCCGAGCAGCTCCTCCTCGCTCAGCCCGTCGGTGGTGCGGAAGGCCCAGGACGCGTGGCCCTCCTTGTCGAAGCACTTCACGAGGACGATCGCGCCGATCGCCGTCCATCCCTCCGGAAGGGGGAGGACCCTGATGCCCGACAGCGCGTCGCCGATCGCGATCGCCTCTTCGTCGTTCGTCACGTCGTTGACCTCCCAGCGCGAGTGTCGTCCCCGCGCCGGGCCGGCGCAACGGTGTGGCCCTCACATCGTCCGGCCGTACCGGATCAGGGCCCAGCCCAGGCAGGCCAGGGCGGCGGTGCTCAGGACGGCGCGGACGGCGTTCCAGCGCACCCACCGGCCCTCGAACGCGGCGCGGACGGCGGCGAGGTCGGGCACGCGGTCCACGTCCCCGGCCGCGTCGATGGCGTCGTTGAGCGGGATGTTGATCCCGAAGGTGATGGCGAGCACGGCGGCGTACAGGACGAACGCGGCCAGCAGCCACGGCAGCACCGCCCGGTGGTCCGCGCCGAGGTGCAGCGCGGCGGCCACGCCGGTGAACACGATCGCCCCGGCGAAGCCGATCGCGAACCAGCCGTTCAGGATGGCCGCGTTGATCCGCTGCACGGCCTCCACGAACGTGCGGTCGCCGGTGCGCGCCAGGCCCGGCATCACCGCGTAGGAGAACGCGGCGAACAGGCCCGCCATGAGACCCATCGAGGTGGTGGCCGCGATGAGGGAGACGGTCTGGAAGAGCTTCAACATGGGATGTCCCTACTGCTGGTCGGTGCGCCACGCGCCGCTCGCGGCGGCGGCGCGGGCGTAGTCGGTGAAGTCACGGGGCTCGCGGCCGAGCGCCCGCCGGACGCCGTCGCCGAGGTGGGCGTTGCGTCCGTCGAGGACCTCGGTGAACAGGTACATCAGGAACCCGGCGTACTCGGCGGGCACCCCCGCCTCGGCCAGGACCGCCGGGTAGTCCTCCGCCGGGACCTGCGTCAGGCGGATCTCGCGACCCGCGGCCTCGGAGATCTCCTCGACCACGTCGGCGAAGGTGAGCAGGCGCGGCCCGGTCAGCTCGTAGTCGCGGCCGGTGTGCCCGTCCTCGGTGAGGGCGGCGACCGCGACGTCGGCGATGTCGTCGGCGTCCACGAACGGCTCCGGCGCGACCCCGGTGGGCACCACCAGCTCGCCGCCGAGGATCGGCTCGGTCATCAGGCCCTCGCTGAAGTTCTGGGCGAACCAGCTCGCCGTCACGATCGTCCACTCCAGGCCGGAGTCACGCACGATCTGCTCGCAGCGCTGCGCCATCTCCTCGCCGCGCCCGGACAGCAGGACCAGCCGCCGCACGCCTGCCCGCCGGGCCTCCTCGGTGAGCGCCTGGATCGCGCCGGGCGCCTCCGGCACCGCCAGGTCGGGGTGGTACGCCACGTACACGGAGGTCACGCCGTGCAGGGCGGCGGGCCAGGTGGCCGGGTCGGCCCAGTCGAAGGGGATCGCGGCGGAGCGGGAGCCGATGCGGACCGGGACGCCCCGGGCGGTGAGCCGTTCCGCGACGCGGCGGCCCGTCTTGCCGGTGCCGCCCAGGACCAGGGTGATCTCGTTGTTCGTCGTCATGTCCCTCAGTCAACCGGCCCACAGTGAGACTCTCCATGGCCTGGAAGCTCTTCAACATACGAGAACGTCTACACTTCGGGGCATGGATGCTCTCGCCGGCCTGCTCGACGGACCCCGGGCCCAGGGGGCCTTCCTGCTGCGGGCGGCGCTGGACCCGCCGTGGTCGATGCGCGTGCAGGACGAGGCGCCGCTGACGGTGGTGGTGATGCTGCGCGGGGACGGCTGGGTCCTGCCGGAGGACGGCGAGCCGTTCCAGGCACGCGCGGGCGACGTCGTCCTCGCCCGGGGCCCGGCCCCCTACACCGTCACCGCCGACCCGGGGCTGCGGCCGGACATCGTGATCCACCCCGGCGGGCGCTGCGCCACCCTGGACGGCCGCGAGCTGTACAACGAGATGCTGCTCGGCGTGCGGACCTGGGGCACCAGCCTCGACGGCGAGGACCAGATGCTCGTCGGGACGTACCAGCTGACCGGCGAGATCAGCGGGCGGCTGCTCGGCGTGCTGCCGCCCACGCTGCTGCTGCCCGGCGAGGCGCTGGACTCCCCGCTGGTCACGCTGCTGGCGGCGGAGATGGCGCGGGAGGAGCCCGGCCAGGAGGTCATGCTGGACCGGCTGCTGGACCTGCTGGTCATCGCGGTGCTGCGGGCCTGGTTCGCCCGGCGCGAGGACGCCGCCCCGGCCTGGTACCGGGCGCACTCCGACCCGGTGGTGGGGCGGGCGCTGCGGCTGCTGCACAACGACCCGGCGCATCCGTGGACGGTGGCGTCGCTGGCGGCCCGGCTGGGGGTGTCGCGGGCGGCGCTGGCCCGCCGGTTCACCGAGCGGGTCGGCGAGCCGCCGATGGCGTACCTGACGGAGTGGCGGCTGGCGCTGGCCGCCGACCTGCTGCGCGACCCGGACGCCACCATCGGCTCGGTGGCGCGGCGGGTCGGCTACAGCACCCCGTTCGCGCTGAGCGCGGCGTTCAAGCGGGTGCGCGGGATCAGCCCCCGCGAACACCGCGCCCAAGCGCTCCGCGTGTGACGGGACCGCGAACCGGGAACACTGGCCGTGACCAGTCGAACACTCCCCTCTTCCGGCAGACCATCACAAATTGATTCAGGGTTCACGAACGGTTCCGCCGGCCGGTGATCGCCATGCCTACCCTCGCGCGCATGCCCCGAACTCCCGCATCCCGCACCGCGGCGGTCCTGGCCACCGCGCTGGCCGCCGGCCTCCTCGTCGGCGCCGGCGCGACCGGCGCGCAGGCGGCCCCGGGCGACGTCGTGATCAGCACCGTCTACGGAGGCGGCGGCAACTCCGGCGCCCCGCTGACCCACGACTTCGTCGAGCTGTTCAACCGCGGCTCCGCCCCCGTCGACCTGACCGGCTGGTCCGTGCAGTACGCCAGCGCCACCGGCACCGGCCACTTCGCGGCGAACCGGGTCGCCCTCAGCGGCTCCCTCGCCCCCGGCCAGTACCACCTGGTCCAGATGGCGGGCGGGTCCACCGGCTCCCCGCTACCCGCCGCCGACACCACCGGAACGGTCGCCATGGGCGCCACCGGGGGCAAGGTGGCGCTGGTGCGGTCGGCCCAGGGGCTGGCCTGCAACGGCGGGTCCGCGCCGTGTGACGAGACCCAGCGCGCCCAGATCGCCGACCTCGTCGGCTACGGGAACGCGAACTTCTTCGAGGGCTCGGCCGCCGCGCCCGCGCCGTCCAACACCACGGCCGTCGTCCGGGCGGCGCGCGGCTGCACCGACACCGACGACAACGCCGCCGACCTCCTCACCGGGGCCCCCGAGCCCCGCAACTCCGCCGCCGCCCGCACGCCCTGCGGCCAGGACCCCGACCCCGTCCCGGCCTGCGACAGCCCCGCCACCCACCAGATCGCCGAGGTCCAGGGCCGCGACGAGACCAGCCCGCTCGCCGGGCGCACCGTCCGGGTCGAGGGCGTCGTCACCGGCGACTTCCAGAAGGGCGACCAGCTCGGCGGCTTCTTCCTCCAGGACCCGACGCCCGACGCCGACCCGGCGACCTCCGACGGGCTGTTCGCGTTCGCGGGCGAGGGCCTGGCCAACGTCAAGCCCGGTGACCGGGTGCTGGTCACCGGCCGGGCCGTGGAGTTCAACGGGCTCACCGAGCTGTCCCCCGTCACCGCCGTGGACGTCTGCGGCACCGGGACGATCGAGCCCGCCGCCCACGACCTGCCCCGCGCCGAGGGCGCCACCTTCGAGCCGCACGAGAGCACCCTCCTGACGTTCCCCGAGCGGCTCACCGCCACCGAGCACTACCAGCTCGGCCGGTACGGCGAGGTCACCGTCTCGGCGAATGGGCGGCTGTTCCAGCCCACCGACCGGCCCGGGGTCAGCCAGGCCGCCAACGACCGGCGGCGGCTGCTCGTCGACGACGGCTCCACCCGGCAGAACCGCGTGCCCGTCCCCTACACCGAGCCGCACGCGCTGCGCCTCGGCGACACCGTGACCGGGCTCACCGGCGTGCTGAGCTACGGCTTCGGCTCCTACCGGCTCCAGCCCACGCGGCCCGTGGAGTTCCACCGCGCCAACGAGCGGCCCGCCGCTCCCGGCCCGGTCGGCCCCGCGAACGTGAAGGTCGCCTCGTTCAACACCCTCAACTGGTTCACCACGCTCGGGCGGCGCGGCGCCGACACCGCCGAGGAGCAGGAACGCCAGCTCGCCAAGCTCGTCGCCGCCCTCAAGGGCCTCGACGCCGACGTGGTGGGCCTGATGGAGGTCGAGAACAACGGCGACACCGCCGTGAAGGCGCTGGTGGACCGGCTCAACGCCGCCGTCGGCGCGGGCACCTACTCCTGGGTCCGCCACCCGCACCCGGGCACCGACGAGATCCACGTGACGCTGATCTACAAGCCCGCCCGGGTCCGCCCGGCCGGTGCGCCCCGCTCGTCCACCGACGCGGTCTTCGACCGGCCGCCGCTGGCGCAGACCTTCAAGCGGACCCGGGGCGGCGTGCCGTTCACCGTGATCGTCAACCACTTCAAGTCCAAGAACTGCGGTGACGCCACCGGCCCCGACGCCGACCAGGGCGATGGCCAGGGCTGCTGGAACGCCCGCCGGGTGAAGCAGGCCCAGGCGGTCGCCGCGCTCGCCGCCGACGTCCCGCACCCGCTGGTCATCGGCGACCTGAACGCCTACGGCCACGAGGACCCGATCCGGGCGCTGGCGGCGGCCGGGCTCACCAGCCAGACCGAGCGGTTCGTCCCCGCGCACCGCCGCTACAGCTACGTCTTCGACGGCCAGTCCGGCGAGCTGGACCACGTGCTGGCGGCCCGCTCGCTCGCCCGGCGCGTCACCGGCGCCGCCATCTGGCACATCAACAGCGACGAGCCGAACATCCTCGACTACAACACCGAGTACAACCCGCCCGGTCTCTACAAGCCGGACGCCTACCGGTCCTCCGACCACGACCCCGTGATCATCGGCCTGCGGCTGAACGGCTGAGCCGCCGCGAACGACGGACCCGCCGGGCCGGAGGTACGGCAAGACCTCCGGCCCGGCGGTGGTTGTTCCCGACCATGAGCATCCCGTTCTCCGTCCTGGACCTGGCGCCCGTCGTCACCGGCTCGACCTCCGCCCAGGCCCTGCACAACACCCTGGACCTCGCCCGGCACGCCGAACGGCTCGGGTACGCGCGGTACTGGCTGGCCGAGCACCACAACATGCCGGGCATCGCCAGCTCGGCGACCGCCGTGCTGATCGGCCAGGTCGCCGCCGCCACCGAGCGCATCCGGGTCGGGTCCGGCGGGGTGATGCTCCCCAACCACGCGCCGATGGTGGTGGCCGAGCAGTTCGGGACGCTGGAGGCGCTGCATCCGGGGCGCATCGACCTGGGTCTCGGGCGGGCGCCGGGCACCGACCCGGCCACCGCGCAGGCGCTGCGCCGCTCGGCCGCCCCGCTGTCGGCCGACGACTTCCCCGAGCAGCTCATCGAGCTGCGCGGCTACTTCGACGACCACAGCCCGGTCACCCCGGCGGCGGGCAACCGGCCGCCGGTGTGGCTGCTGGGCTCCAGCGACTACAGCGCCCGGCTGGCGGGGATCCTGGGGCTGCCGTTCGCGTTCGCGCACCACTTCAGCGCCGAGAACACGCTCCCGGCGCTGGCCCTGTACCGGCAGTCGTTCCGCCCGTCGGCCGAGCTGGACCGCCCCTACGCGATGGTGGCGGTGTCTGTGACGGCGGCCGAGACCGACGAGCACGCCCGTGAGCTGGCCGCGCCGCAGGCCCTGTCGTTCCTGCGGCTGCGGCAGGGCCGCCCGGGTCCGCTGCCGACCCCCGAGGAGGCCGCCGCGCACCCGTACACGCCGCTGGAACGGGAGATCATCGAGTCCCGGGCGGCGTCGCAGGTGGTGGGCGGCCCCGACACGGTGCGCACCCGGATGGACGCGCTGATCGAGGCCACCCGCGCCGACGAGGTCATGGTGACGACGATGGTCCACGACCACGCCGACCGGCTGCGCTCGTACGAGATCCTCGCCGACCTCTACGTCCCGGCGCTGCGCTGACCCGCGTGCCGCGCCCCGCGGGTCAGCGGGCGTCGAAGGCGGCCTCCAGGATGTCCAGGCCCTCGATGAGCAGGTGCTCGGGGATGACCAGCGGCGGCAGGAAGCGCAGCACGTTGCCGTAGGTCCCGGCGGTGAGGACCACCAGCCCGGCCTCGTGGCAGCGGCGGGCGATCTCGGAGGTCAGGCCCGGGTCGGGGTCCTTGGTCCCGGGACGGACCAGCTCCACGGCGATCATCGCGCCGCGTCCCCGGACGTCCCCGATCGCCTCGTGACGCCCGGCCAGGGCGTGCAGCCGGGGCAGCATGATCTCGCCGATGCGGCGGGCCCGCTCGACGAGCTTGCCCTCCTCGATCTCCTCCAGGACCGCCAGCGCCGCCTCGCAGGCCAGCGGGTTGCCGCCGTAGGTGCCGCCGAGCCCACCCGGGTGGATCCTGTCCATGATGTCGGCGCGGCCGGTGACCCCGGCCAGCGGCAGCCCGCCCGCGATGCCCTTGGCGGTGGCGACCAGGTCCGGCACGATCCCCTCGTGCTCGCAGGCGAACAGGTCGCCGGTGCGGGCGAAGCCGGTCTGCACCTCGTCGGCGACGAACAGGATGCCGTTCTCCCTGCAGAACTCGGCGATCCTCGGCAGGAAGCCGGGAGCGGGCTCGATGAAGCCGCCCTCGCCCTGGATCGGCTCGACCACGACGGCGGCGACGTTCTCGGGGCCGATCTGCTTGGTGATCTGGTCGACGGCCTGCGCCGCCGCCTCCGGCCCCGCGTTCTGCGGCCCGGTCGGCCAGCGGTACGGGTAGGCCATCGGCATCCGGTAGACCTCGGGGGCGTACGGGCCGAACCGGTGCTTGTACGGCATGTTCTTGGCCGTCAGCGTCATGGTGAGCAGGGTCCGCCCGTGGTAGCCGTGGTCGAACACCACCACGGCGGGCCGCCCGGTGGCGTGCCGGGCGATCTTGACGGCGTTCTCCACCGCCTCGGCCCCGCTGTTGACCAGGAACGAGCGCTTCTCGTGGTCGCCGGGGGTGAGCCGGTTGAGGGCCTCGCACACCGCCACGTACGACTCGTACGGGGTGACCATGAAACAGGTGTGGGTGAACCGCCCGGCCTGCGCGCCGACCCGCTCGGCCACCCGCGGGTTGGCGTTGCCGACGTTGGTGACGGCGATGCCGGAGCCGAAGTCGATCAGCGAGTTGCCGTCCGCGTCGACGAGCACCCCGCCGCCCGCGTCGGTGACGTACACCGGCAGGACGCTGCCCACGCCGGGCGGCACCGCGCCGGTGCGCCGCTGCTGAAGCTCCCGGGACCGGGGACCGGGGATCTCGGTGACGAGACGGCGCTCCTGCGGGAGGACGCCGGAGGTGTGTTCGCTGGTCATGGCGCGACCCTAAGCCGGAATCGGCCTACCCTGAACCGTACGACCCGTCCAGTGGGCGTCACCGGATTGGACACTTTGGAGAGCCGTGCCCCCGACCCTCGCCGCCGTCGCCGCGCTGCCCCAGCTCGGCCTGCGCCTGCTGACCGGCGGACCGCCGGCCGACGGCCGGGCGCTGGACGCCGAGGTCCGCTGGGTGGCCGTCAGCGAACTGGAGGACCCCACGCCGTTCCTGGAGGGCGGCGAGCTGCTGCTGACCACCGGCATGCGGCTGGACGCGCGGTCGGCGGAGCCCTACGTCGCCCGGCTGGTGCGGCGGGGCGTGGCGGGCCGGGGGTTCGGGGTCGGCCTGGGGCACGCGGAGGTCCCGCCCGAGCTGGCCGCCGCGGCCGGCGGCCACGGCCTGCCGCTGCTGGAGGTGCCCCGGCGGACCCCGTTCATCGCGATCGGCAAGGCCGTGTCGGGGATGCTGGCGGCCGAGCGGTACGAGGCCGTGACCCGGTCCTTCCAGGCCCAGCGGGAGCTGACCCGCGCCGCGCTCCGGGGCCCGCAGGCCGTCATCGCCCGGCTGGCCCGCGAACTCGGCGGCTGGGCGCTGCTGCTCGGCCCCGCCGGGGACGTCCGGCACGCCGCCCCCGACCGGGTCCGGCGGCGCGCGGCGGAGCTGGCCGCCGAGCTGGCCGGGGAGCTGGACCGGCTGCGCGCGGGAGGGGCCAGCGCGTCGCTGTCCGGGCGGGACTCCCACGTGGTGATCCAGAGCCTCGGCGTGGCCGGGCGGCCTCGCGGCTTCCTCGCCGTCGGCACCACCGAGCCGCTCCCGCCCGTCGCCCACACGACCGTCGGCGCGGCGGCGTCCCTGCTCACCCTCCGCTCGGAGAGCCCCGCCGCCGAACGCGCGATGCGCGCCGCGCTCGCGTCCCTCCTGCTGGGCGACCCTCCCGACGGGCTCGCCGGGGTGCTCGCCCCGCCGGTCAGGGTGCTGGCCTGCGCCGCCGGAGCGGCGGTGCCGGAGGTGCTGGAGGGCCTCCCCGCCGGGGAACGCTGCCTGGCGGTGGAACGCCCCGGCGGCTGCGCGGTGATCGTCCCCGAGACGGCGGCCGACCAGGTGATCGCCGAGGTGGCCGCGACCGGCCCGGTGGGGGTCAGCGACGCCGCCGGACTGGACGGGCTGCCCGCTGCCCTCACCCAGGCGGAACGGGCGCTCGCGGCGGCCCGGCGGCTGCGGCGCGGCGCGGGCCCGGCGGTCCTGCGGTACGCCGAGCTGCCCGGCCAGGGGCTGCACGGGCTGCTCGACCCGGAGGCGGCGCGGGGGTTCGCCGACGGGCTGCTGGCCCCGCTGCGCGCCGAGGACCCGGCGCTGGTGGCCTCCCTGCACGCCTACCTGGCGGCCAACGGCCAGGGCGAGACGGCCGCCCGCGCCCTGGGCGTCCACCGGCACACGCTGCGGCACCGCGTCCGCCGGATCGCCGAGATCCTCGACCGGGACCTCGACGACCCCTCCGTGCGCGCCGAACTGTGGATCGCGCTGACCGTCCCCGCTGTCCAGGACGGCGCACCCGGCTGATCGACTTGGACACGGTGGAGGTGCCCCGGCGCCGACCGCGCGGATACCGTGGGGCCATGCCCGAGAACACCCAGGTGAGCCCCTTCTGGCTGGCCGGACGCCCGGCGACCGGCGACGGCGAGATCGTCGTGACCCATCCGTACGACGGCCGGGTGGTCGGCGCCGTGTCGATCCCCACCGAGCCGCAGGTCGAGGAGGCGGTGGCCGCCGCCCACGCGGTCCGCGCCGAGGCCGCCGCGCTGCCCCTGCACGTGCGCGCCGAGGCCCTGGCGCACGTCGCCCGGCGGCTCGCCGAGCGCTCCGAGGAGATCGCCCGCCTGATCGTCGCCGAGAACGGCAAGCCCCTGCTGTGGGCGCGCGCCGAGGTGGGCCGCGCGGTCTCGGTGTTCCGGTACGCCGCCGAGGAGACCCGCCGGTGGAGCGGCCACACCCAGCGGCTCGACACCGACCCCGCCGCCGCCGGGCGGCTGGCGTACGTGTCGCGGGTGCCGCACGGCCCGGTGCTGGCGGTGACGCCGTTCAACTTCCCGCTGAACCTGACCGCCCACAAGGTGGCCCCGGCGGTCGCGGTCGGCGCCCCGGTGGTCGTCAAGCCCGCCCCCGCGACCCCGCTGTCGGCGCTGGTGCTCGGCGAGATCCTCGCCGAGACCGACCTGCCCGCCGGGATGGTCTCGGTGCTGCCGGTGCCCAACGACCGCGCCGGCGCGCTGGTGGACGACCCGCGCCTGCCGGTGGTGTCGTTCACCGGGTCCGGCCCGGTCGGCTGGATGCTCAAGGAGCGGGTGCCGCGCAAGCACGTCACGCTGGAGCTGGGCGGCAACGCCGCCGCGGTGGTCTGCGCGGACGCCGACCTCGGCCACGCCGCCGCCCGCATCGGCCTGTTCTCCAACTACCAGGCCGGGCAGAGCTGCATCGCCGTCCAGCGGGTGTACGTGGCCCGCGAGGTGTACGAGGAGTTCACCCCCCGGCTGGTGGAGGCCGTCGAGGGGCTCGTCACGGGCGACCCCTGGGACGAGGCCACCCAGGTCGGCCCGCTGATCAGCGAGGAGGCCGCCGAACGGGTCGCCGCGTGGGTGGACGAGGCCGCCGCCGCGGGCGCCAAGGTCCTCACCGGCGGGTCCCGCGACGGGGCGACCTACGCGCCGACCGTGCTCGCGGACGTCCCGGCCGACGCCAAGGTCAGCTGCGAGGAGGTCTTCGGGCCGGTCCTCATCGTGCAGCCGTTCGACACGCTCGACGAGGCGTTCGCGCTGGTCAACGAGTCCCGCTACGGCCTGCAGGCCGGGGTGTTCACCCGGTCCCTGGACGTGGCGTTCCGGGCGAACCGGGAGCTGGAGGTCGGCGGCGTGGTCATCGGCGACGTGCCGTCCTACCGCGCCGACCAGATGCCCTACGGCGGCGTCAAGGAGTCCGGCATCGGCCGGGAGGGCCTGCGTTCGGCGATGGAGGACTACACCTACGAGAAGGTGATGGTGCTCACCGGTCTGGCTCTCTGAGCGGCAGCCGCAGCACCAGCAGCGCACCGCCCTGCTCGCTCTCCCCGGCGGTCAGGGTGCCGCCGTGGGCGACGGCGACGTCCCGGGCGATGGGCAGGCCGAGGCCGGTGCCGTGGGCATCCCGCTGACGGCTCTCGCGGAGCCGCTGGAACCGCTGGAACACCCGTTCCCGGTCCTCCGGCGGGATCCCGGAGCCGTCGTCGGCGACCTCCAGCACCGCCTCGCCGTCCTCCCGGTACACCTCGATCCGGATCTCCGAGCGGGCGTGCCGTTCGGCGTTGTCCAGCAGGTTGGTCAGCACCCGGACGAGCTGCGAGCGGCTGCCGCTGACCACGACGGGATGCGCGACGTCCCGGACCTGGACGTGCACGGGCACCCGCCGGGGGCGCTCGGTGGCCTCGGTGCGGGCCAGCTCCCCCAGGTCCACCGGCTCCCGCTCGGTCCGG
Organism: Thermomonospora sp.; assembly: GCA_036258615.1. Lineage (GTDB taxonomy): Bacteria > Actinomycetota > Actinomycetes > Streptosporangiales > Streptosporangiaceae > Thermomonospora. The sequence goes on from DATADI010000001.1 coordinate 13,834, forward strand.
ACCCCGGCGTCCAGCTTGGCCAGCATCAGCACGTCGGTGACCACCCGCTGCAGCCGGTCGGCCTCCGCGAGCGCCGACAGCGCCACGGCGGGCCAGTCCTCGTCGTCGGGATGGGCGAGGGCGACCTCCAGCTGGGCGCGCAGCGCGGTCAGCGGGCTGCGCAGCTCGTGTGAGGCGTCGGCGACGAACTTGCGCTGCGCCTCCACGAACCGCTGGAGCCGTTCCAGGGTCACGTTCACCGACCGGGCCAGGTCCGCGACCTCGTCCTCGGTGTCGGGCACGGTCACCCGCCGCTCCAGATGGCCCCCGGTGATCCGCGCCAGCTCCTGGCTCAACGTCGCGAACGGCGCGAGCGCCCGGCTCACCGAGCTCCACACGATCCACCACACCACGGCCAGCAGCACCGGGATCCCCACCAGGGCCAGCAGGGCGAACGTCCGCCCCGCCCGTTCCAGGTCGCTCGCCGGGGCCCCGGCGCGCGCG
>DATADI010000002.1:0-1987 GCA_036258615.1 Thermomonospora sp.
GCCCGCCGACTGAGCGGAGTTCGGGCCGCCGGCGAGGCGGGAGTCCACGCCGCCGGGCGCAGGCATCGGCATGGGCTCCGCAGCCCCCGCCGAACCGGTGTTGCCACTGCTGGTGCCAGAACCACCCACGCCGGGCATCGGCTCCGCGGCACCAGGACCACCGGCATTCCCACCAGAGCTACCGGAACCACCGGGCACACGCATCGGCATCGGCTCGTACGCACCCGGACCACCGGCCACCGGGCCGTCCGGTCCTGGGTTACCCGCCGACTGGGCGGTGTTCGGGCCGCCGGTGAGGCGGGTGTCCACACCTCCGCCTGGCTGGCCCGGAGCCGGTACGCCGGAGACCGAGGTGTCCTGGACCGGAGCGGGGGTCGACTGGGCGGTGTTCGGGCCGCCCGCAAGGTGGCTGTCGACGCCTCCGCCGGTGCCCGGGGCGGGGGCGGGCATGGGCGAGATCGAGCCCGGGCCGCCCGCGAGGTGGGTGTCGAAGCCTCCGCCGGGCGCGGGGGCGGGCATGGGTGTCACCGGGCCGGGGCCGCCGGCCAGGTGGGGTTCGGCTGCGGGGCCCGTTCCGCCGGAGGACGTGGGTGCGTCCTGGTGAGGCTGCTGTGTCGTTCCGGTCGAGGAGCCGGACGTCGTACCGCTGCCGCCGGAGGACTGGGCGCCCGTCGAGTAACCGGCGAGCTGCGTTCCGCCGCCGGCCGGGTACGGCATGGACTCGTACGGGAGCGCCTGGCCGGTGGGTGGCGGGGCAGTGGCCGCGCCGCCGGGCGAGAAGCTCGCGAGGGTGGTCACCGCCGGGCCGTCGCCCACGGGGTTGGGCATGGGTACGGCACCGTCGGGCGATGTACCGGGCGGCGGGGCCGGGGCGGGCATGGCGGGGACGTCACCCGGGCTCTGGCCTGCGGGCGGGGGCGCGGGCGGCGCTCCACCGAATCCGTCTGAGCCGCCGTGGGGCATCGGCCCCATACCGCCGCCGCCCGGCGGGTTGGGCGACTGCGGCTGGTCGGCGTCGAACGGGGAGACGCTGGTGGATCCGTCACTGTGGAACTGGATCTCGACGCCGTCGTCCTCCGACGCGACGTCGACCTCGTTCCCTCCGACGAACACCTGGGCGCCGAACCCCTCGTCCTCCAGCGGAGGCTGCGGTACGAACGGCGGCGGCGCGGGAGGCGGCGGCTGGACGGACTGGTCGGGCTGCGCGGGCCCGGGGGCGGGTGGAGCGGGCTGGATGTCCACCGGGTTGAGCAGGGCCGCGATCCTGTTGGGCTGGTCGGGCACGTCACTCCCCCTGTCTCGGCGGATACGGAGGCTGCTGCGCGGGAGGCGGCGGGTTGTAGGGCGACTGGCCGTACGGCGGCGCGGCTCCACCCGGCGGCGGGGGCGGAGGCGCGGCACCGAACGACGGCGGCATCCCCGGTCCTCCGACGGGCTGCGGCTGCGGGGCGTTCCGCCGCCGCTTCCTCCTCCGGTCGGACGCGATCGAGATCGGCACCCCGACCACGGCGATCACCACCAGCGCGGCCCCCACGATCGCGATCAGCGTGAGGTTCCCGGAACCCCCGCCGCCCCCGTCATCGTCCGCGGACGTCCCCGCCCCGGCCGACGGCGACGCCGACTGGGCCAGCACCCTGTCGAGCCGCTCATACACCGGATTCGGCGCATTGGCAGGCACCTTCTGCCGCAACGCCCGCCGAAGACTGAGGGCCCCAAACCCGGACATCTGGTCACGCCCCCTCGGCCCGATGTCTACGGCAGTGTTCGTGACCAGCCGCACAACATCGCGGGCCGACATGTTCGGGAATCGGCTGCGGATCAGCGCGAAACTACCGGAGGCGAGAGCAGCAGCGTGACTGGTTCCCTCGCCATTCGGCCACACACGGCCGTCCTTGCTGAGAGCTGCGACATTGACACCGGGCGCCGACACAGTGACGTAGTTCTGACGTTGCGTCTTCGTCCACGGGACGGCCCGATTATCAAAAGC
>DATADI010000003.1:0-1672 GCA_036258615.1 Thermomonospora sp.
GACGGGCGCCTGAGGCGGCCCGTCAGAGCAGGACGTCGATGATCCGGCACTCCTCCCCGCCGACCCAGCTGTGAGTGCAGACCTTGTACTTGACGTACGAGCCGCCGGGGCTCACCGGGCTGTCGGTCCACCGGATCCTCGGGGGAGTGCCGGGCAGCCGGACGACGTCCGGTCCGCCCTCGTCGATCACCGACGGGTTCGGAGAGGAGCCCACCAGCATCATCGGGAGCGGGTCGTAGTCGGGCTGCCCCGGCCGTTGCCGCCAGGCGATGGACCATACGGTGGGGCCCTTGAAGTCCCAGTACACCCGTGCCTTGAGGCCCTGGGCGTCCGTGTGGGAGTGGCCGGTGAGGTTGGTAGGGGCGCCGACCTGCCGGGTGCACCGGCCAGGACCGACCCAGACGATCTCGTCCAGCGGGAACGCCGCCGCGACTCCGGGCTGCGCGGCGGCGAGGGCCCGCGCGTCCCCGGCACGGAGCCTGGCGGGAGCCGCACTCAGCCGGGCGCGGTCGATGCGGACCGGCTGTGAGGCCGTCACGGGAGGCGGCGGGGCCGGGGTGCGCACGGCCGCCGCCGACGGCGTCGCGAGGGCGGAGCGCGGAACGCGCATGAAGCGCGGCCGGTAGATGCTCGCGTTGAAGTAGTGCTCGCTGGCGCAGGCGTCCTGGCTCTCGCGGTCGGTGTTGACGTTGTAGCTGACGACGATCTCGGTGGAGGTCGTCAACGCGGGCTGCATCCGGGCCGCGTACCGCGACCAGGGCCCATGCGCCGGGATGGTGAACAACGTGGTGGGAGTGCCGCCGAACCCGGTCGGGGTGGTCGAGGCGTAGTCCAGGACGTTGTGGTCGTAGTCCTGGGTGATCAGGTGGAACGCCGTCCCGATCTTCGCCACGCTGAACTCGGTGAACAGCCCGGCGGGCATGTCGCGGGAGGCGACGTGCTCCCAGGCCGCGCCGAACTGCCCGGTGGGCACCCGCGCGATGTGGAGCCTGCGGCCGTGGAAGGAGCAGTCGGGGCCGCGCAGGTCCTGGGCGCCGTAGATGTAGGTGTAGCCGCCGCTGTTGATCAGGGCGGTGCCCCAGGTGATGTCCTTGGGGGTGGCCAGCGCCTGGGTGCTCGCGAGCCGGGGAAGGCCCCCGGACGGCAGGTCGAAGGTGGCGACGACCGTGCTGACCGGGCGTCCGAAGACGTCGCAGCCGCTCACCGCCGAGAAGCCCATGTAGAGCTTGACGAGCTTGCCGTTGTGGATGATGCCGTCACCCGTCCAGAGCTTGACGGCTCCCTCGATCAGCGGCCCCTGGACCAGTGACTTGGAGTTCCAGCCGTCGTCGTTGGAGGGCGCGGCGGGCACGGTGGCCAGCGACGCGGACGCCGCCGTGGAACTCGCGACGACCATGGAGTTGTTGACCATGTTGTTCTGGAACACCGGCCGGATGCCCTGGGAGTTCACCGGTCCACGCCAGGTGTCGCTGAAGGTGTAGGCGACCCGGCCGTCGGGGAGCCGGGTGCCGATGGTGCCGTCGCCGCCGTTCCACCGCGCCCAGGCGTCCCCGGCTCCGCCGTTGCCGTAGGCGTTCCAGGCGTCGTTGCGGGCGGTGTCGGGAGTGGCCGCGTGCGAGGTCCCGGACAGGGGACCGACCAGCGTCGCCGCGCCGGCCACCGCCGCGGCCAG
>DATADI010000004.1:0-6251 GCA_036258615.1 Thermomonospora sp.
GGCCCGGGACGCGCTGGCGGCGGCGCGCGCCGGGCACTCGGCGTTCCTGGCCGAGCGGCTGGCCGCCGCCGGGGGCCTCACCGCCGCCGACGTGGCCGACGCCGCCGCGTCCGGCGACCCGGTGGCCGTCCGGATGGTCCGCGAGGGCGGCCGGCGGGTCGGTCAGGTGCTGGCCGGGCTGGTCAGCTTCGCCAACCCGGGGCTGGTGATCATCGGCGGCGGGGTGGCCCGGCTGGGGCACACCCTGCTGGCGGAGGTCCGTGCCGTCGTCTACCGCCGGTCGCCGCCGCTGGCGACCGGCAACCTGCCCATCGTGCTGTCGGAACTCGGGGACACGGCCGGGGTCATCGGGGCGACCCGGCTCATCAGCGACCACGTCTTCTCACCCGCGTAACCGGGCCGTTCCCGGCCCGGAAGGCTCCTCCGCCCGGCGACGGGCGGCACCCCAGGAGGCCCCATGAGCCCACCCGCCCCCTCCCCGTTCCTGCGCGTGCGGGGGATCGTCAAGACCTTCCCCGGCGTCCGCGCCCTCGACGGCGTTGACCTGGAGGTGCGCCGCGGCGAGGTGCACTGCCTGCTCGGCCAGAACGGCGCCGGGAAGTCCACCCTGATCAAGGTGCTGTCCGGGGCGCACCAGCCGGACGCCGGGGAGGTGCTGATCGACGGGCGGCCCGTCCGCCTGGCCACCCCCACCGCCGCGATGCGCGCCGGGATCGCCACCATCTACCAGGAACTCGACCTGGTGGAGGGCCTGTCGGTCGCCGAGAACCTGTTCCTCGGGCACGAACGCTCCCGGTACGGGTTCGTCCGGCGCGGCGACGCCGACCGGGCGGCCCGTGAGGTGCTGGCCCGGCTCGGCCATCCGGAGATCCCGCCGCGCCGCGAGGTGGGGCGGCTGTCCCCGGCCGGGCGGCAGGTGGTCAGCATGGCGCGTGCGCTGACCCGCGACGCCCGTCTGATCATCATGGACGAGCCGTCGGCCGCGCTCGCCCACGACGAGGTCGGCAACCTGTTCCGGATCATCCGGGAGCTGACCGCCGCCGGGGTCGCCGTCGTCTACATCTCCCACCGGCTCGCGGAGATCCGCGAGATCGGCGACCGGGTCACCGTGCTCAAGGACGGCCGCACCGTGGCGGTCGGGCTGCCCGCCGACGACACCCCCACCGACCGGATCATCGCCCTGATGACCGGCCGGAACGTCGAGTACGTGTTCCCGCCGCGCCCGGCGGAGCCGTCCGCCGGGCCCGAGGTGCTGCGGGTCGAGGGCCTCACGCTGCCCGGCCGGTTCGCCGACGTGTCGTTCACCGTGCGGGCGGGCGAGATCGTCGGGCTGGCGGGGCTGGTCGGCGCGGGCCGCTCGGAGATCCTGGAGACCGTCTACGGGGCGCGGCGGCCCGCCGCCGGGCGGGTGCTGCTCGACGGGCGGCCCGTCCGTCCGGGCAGCACCGACCTGGCGGTGCGCAGGGGGATGGGCCTGGCCCCCGAGGAGCGCAAGAGCCAGGCGCTGCTGCTGGACCAGTCCGTCACCGCCAACATCACCATGGCCGGGCTGCGCCGCTACGCCGCGTTCGGCTGGCTGGACCGGCGGCGGGAACGCGCCGAGGCGTCCGCCCAGGTCCGGGCGCTGGACATCCGCCCGCCCGACCCCGAACGCCCGGTGCGCACCCTGTCCGGCGGCAACCAGCAGAAGGTGGTGCTGGCCCGCTGGCTGGTCCAGGGCCGCCGGCTGCTGATGCTCGACGAGCCGACCCGCGGCGTGGACGTGGGCGCCCGCGCCGAGCTGTACGCGCTGGTCCGGCGGCTGGCCGACGAGGGCGTGGCGGTGCTGCTGGTCTCCAGCGAGGTCCCCGAGGTGCTGGGGCTGGCCGACCGGGTGCTGGTGGTCCGGGAGGGGCGGCTGGTGCACCAGGCGCCCGCCGCCGACCTCGACGAGCACCGCGTCCTCAACCTGATCATGGAAGGGAGCCCGGCGTGAACGACGTGGACAAGATCCCGGTCCGGCGGGGCCTGCCGGGGCTCGCCGGGGCGGGCGCGGCGGGCTCCCGGCACGCCGGCCTGGCGGCGGCGCTGCTGCTGCTGGTGCTGGTGGGCCTGGTCACCCAGCCGGACACCTTCGCGACCTCCAGCAACATCGTCAGCATCCTGTCGCTGGCCGCCACCATCGGCGTGATCACCGTCGGCATGACGTTCGTGATCATCGGGGGCGGCATCGACCTGTCGGTGGGCGCGGTCATGGCGCTGGCCTCGGTCTGGGCGACCACGGTGGCGACCCAGTCGTACGGGCCCGGGGTGATGGCGCTGTGCGCGGTGCTCGTCGGGACCGGCGCGGGGCTGGTCAACGGGCTGCTGATCTCCTACGGCCGGATGGTGCCGTTCATCGCCACCCTGGCCATGCTGGTGGCGGCGCGGGGCCTGGCGCAGCGGATGTCGGACCGCAAGACCCAGCTCGTCCGGCCGGAGAACGACGCCATCGAGGCCCTGTCGACCACCAAGGTGCTGGGGCTGCCGCTGCTGGTGTACCTGTTCGCGGCGGTGGTGGCGGTCGGCTGGCTGGTCCTCAACCGCACCACGTTCGGCCGCCGCACGTTCGCGGTCGGCGGCAACCCCGAGGCGGCCCGGCTGGCGGGCATCGACGTGCGGCGGCACACCCTGCTGCTGTACGCGGTGTCCGGGCTGTGCTGCGGCATCGCGGCGATCATCATCATGGCCCGCACCACCACCGGCTCCAGCACCCACGGCGACCTGTACGAACTCGACGCCATCGCCGCGGTGATCATCGGCGGGACGCTGCTGACCGGCGGCCGGGGCACGCTGGCCGGGTCGATCCTGGGCCTGCTGGTCTTCACCGTGATCACCAACCTGTTCATCCTCAACGGGCTGGACACCAGCGACCAGCTCATCGCCAAGGGGGCGATCATCGTCGGCGCCGTGCTCCTCCAGCGGCGCGGCCTCCGCACCCCCACCTGACCTCCGCCCGCCCCTCCAGGGACCGGCGCGCCGCGCCGCGTCCCCGGCCGACCACACCCCGAAACAGCACGAGGAGACGGCCATGACCGACACCAGCAGACGCGGATTCCTGTTCGCCGGCTCGATCGCCGGAGCCGGGATGCTCGCGGCGGCCTGCACCAGCAACTCCGAGGGCGACGGCGACGCCGGCGCGCAGAACGTCTCCACCGGGGGCGACAACGACAAGCCCGGCAAGCAGGTCACCCTCGGGTTCTCCGCCCCCGCCGCCGACCACGGCTGGATCGCCGCCATCGCCAAGAACGCCGAGGCCCAGGCCAAGCGGTACTCCGACGTCAAACTGCAGGCCGTGCAGCCCACCAACGACATCAACCAGCAGATCTCCGCGGTCGAGTCGCTGATCGCCCAGAAGGTGAACGCGCTGGTGCTGCTGCCCAACGACGGCGAGCAGCTCAACCAGGTCGCCCGCAAGGCCATGGACGCCGGGATCCCGGTGGTCAACCTCGACCGGGTCTTCCCCGACAAGCTCTCCTACCGGACGTGGATCGGCGGCGACAACTACGGCATGGGCGTGGCCGCCGGGCACTACGTCGGCCGCCGGCTCAAGGAGAAGGGCGTCCGCGACCCGGTGATCATCGAGATCCAGGGCATCGCCACGCTGCCGCTCACCCAGGAGCGCAGCAAGGGCTTCGCCGACGCGCTCCGCACGTACGGGTTCTCGGTCACCGCCAAGCAGGACGCCAAGTTCACCGTCGAGACCGGCAACCAGGTCGCGGGCAACCTGCTGCAGGCCCACAAGAAGATCGACGCCCTGTGGAACCACGACGACGACCAGGGCGTCGGCGTGCTCGCCGCGATCAAGCAGGCCGGGCGGAACGAGTTCTTCATGGTCGGCGGCGCCGGGTCGGCCAACGCCATGCGCGAGATCAAGGCGGGCGGGGTGCTGGAGGCCACCGTCACCTACAGCCCCACCATGGCCTCCTCCGCCGTGCGGATCGCGCGGCTGATCGCGCAGGGCAAGGGTATGTCCGACCTCGTGGAGCAGCAGGTGCCGCAGTCCATCACCCTGGCCTCGGAGACGATCACCCGGCAGAACGTCGACCGGTACCTGCCGCTGGGGTTCGAGTCTTGAGCGGCGGCGGGGCGCCCGCGCTCGGCGTCGGGATGGTGGGCCACGCCTTCATGGGCCGGGTCCACTCGCAGGCGTGGCGGAGCGTCCGCGCGTTCTTCGACGTCCCGTACACGCCCGTCATGGCGGCGCTGGCCGGGCGCGACCGCGACCGGGTGCGGGCCGCCGCCGACCGGCTCGGCTGGGCGTCCGCGGAGACCGACTGGAAGGCGCTGCTGCGCCGCGACGACGTCCACCTGATCGACGTGTGCACGCCTGGCGACACGCACGCCGAGATCGCCGTCGCCGCCCTGGAGGCGGGCAAGCACGTGCTGTGCGAGAAGCCGCTGGCCAACACCGTCGCCGAGGCGGAGGCGATGGCGGCGGCGGCCGAGCGGGCGGCGGCGCGGGGCGTGCGGGCGATGGTGGCGTTCAACTACCGGCGGGTCCCGGCGGTCGCGCTGGCCCGCCGCCTGGTCGCCGACGGCAGGCTCGGAACGGTCCGTCACATCCGCGCCCAGTACCTCCAGGACTGGCTCGCCGACCCCGCGCACCCCATGGTGTGGCGGCTGGACCGGGACCGGGCCGGGTCGGGCGCGCTCGGCGACATCGGCGCGCACATCATCGACACCGCCCAGTTCGTCAGCGGCGACCGGCTCGTCGGCGTGTCGGCGCTGCTGGAGACGTTCGTCAGGGAACGCCCGACACCCGAGGGCGGGCGCGCCACGGTGACCGTGGACGACGCCGCCCTGTTCCACGGCCGCACCGCCGGGGGAGCGGTCGCCTCCTTCGAGGCCACCCGGTTCGCCACCGGCCGCAAGAACGCGCTGCGCATCGAGCTGAACGGCACGGACGGCAGCCTCGCGTTCGACTTCGAGGCGATGAACGAACTGTGGTTCTGCGACCGCGCCCGCGACGGCGAGGACGCCGGATTCCGCCGGATCCTGGTGACCGAGCCGTCGCACCCGTACGCCGGGGCCTGGTGGCCGCCCGGCCACCCGCTCGGCTACGAGCACACCTTCACCCACGAGATCGCCGACCTGCTGACCGCCATCGCCGAGGACGCCGACCCCGCCCCCTCGTTCGCCGACGGGCTCGCCGTCCAGCGGGTGCTGGCGGCCGTCGAGGCGAGCGCGGCGGCGGGCGGCGCCTGGACCGCCGTGCACCGACCACCCCACCCCGAGGAGTGACATGGCTCGACCGATCACCCTGTTCACCGGCCAGTGGGCGGACCTGCCGTTCGAGGAGGTCTGCCGGCTGGCCGCCGAGTGGGGCTACGACGGCCTGGAGATCGCCTGCTGGGGCGACCACTTCGAGGTCGACCGGGCCCTGGCCGAGGACTCCTACGTCGCCCGCAGGCGGGCCACGCTCGCCAAGTACGACCTGCGCGTGTTCGCCGTGTCCAACCACCTGGTCGGCCAGGCGGTCTGCGACCACCCCATCGACGAACGGCACCGGGCGATCCTGCCCGCCCGGATCTGGGGCGACGGGGAGCCCGAGGGCGTGCGGCGGCGGGCCGCCGAGGAGATGAAGGACACCGCCCGCGCCGCCGCCCGCCTGGGCGTGGACACCGTCGTGGGCTTCACCGGCTCGTCCATCTGGCACACCGTGGCGATGTTCCCGCCGGTGCCGCCCGCCATGGTGGACCGCGGGTACGCCGACTTCGCCGAACGCTGGAACCCGATCCTCGACGTGTTCGACGAGGTCGGGGTCCGGTTCGCGCTGGAGGTGCACCCCAGCGAGATCGCCTACGACCACTGGACGACCGTGCGGACCCTGGAGGCCGTCGGGCACCGCCCCGCCCTCGGCCTCAACTGGGACCCCAGCCACATGGTCTGGCAGGACGTGGACCCGGTGACGTTCCTGCTGGAGTTCCGCGACCGGATCTACCACGTGGACTGCAAGGACACCCGGGTCCGCTGCGGCGACGGCCGCCGCGGGCGGCTGTCGTCCCACCTGCCCTGGGGCGACCTGCGGCGCGGCTGGGACTTCGTGTCCACCGGCCGCGGCGACGTGCCCTGGGAGGACTGCTTCCGGGCCCTCAACGCCATCGGCTACGCGGGCCCGATCTCCGTGGAGTGGGAGGACGCGGGCATGGACCGCCTCCAGGGCGCCCCGGAGGCGCTGGCCTTCGTGCGGCGGCTGGCCGCGACACAGCCGCCGGGCGCGGCCTTCGACG
>DATADI010000005.1:0-10739 GCA_036258615.1 Thermomonospora sp.
GGCCCGGGACGCGACCTCGTGAAGGGGACGACGGGTGCTGAAGCCCTCAGGCAGACGATCACGGCGACGATGGCCGGGCGCCCTGGCCCTCGCGGCCCTGATCAGCGCCTCCGTGTCCACCCCCGCCTCGGCCTCCCCCACCTCGGCCTCGCCTGCCTCGCCGGCGTCGGCTGCGCCGGGCCCCGCCGTGCCTGTACCGCAGCCGTACGACCACAGTCGGCACAAGGGTCGGATCCCGGGGACGCACGGGCCGCTGCCGGAGGGCTTCTCGACGACCACGCTGGCGGTGAAGTTCAGGCCCGGCCGTTCCGTGCGCGTGCGCGGCGACCGGGTGACGGCGGCCGACGACGGCGACGCCACCGCGCTCCGAAACGTTCTGAACCGCTACCCCGGCGCGCAGGTTCGGCCGTTGTCCCGGCGTCCCGAGAAGGTCATCGCGCAGGAGCAGGCCCGTCTGGAGAAGCGCGCCGGGCGGGAGCTTCCCGACCCGAGTTCCTGGTACGTCATCACCGTCCCCAGGGGCATCGAGTCGTTGCTGCGGGACCTGAACGCCCTGCCGTTCGTCGAGATCGCGCAGGCCAGGCCGGTCACGCGCGCGCCCGCCGAACCTTTGCGGGACGCGCAGCGCTACCGCAACGCCGTGGGGTCCCCGGCGGGTACGGGGGTGGACGCCGACGCCGCCAACGGTCTGCCGGGCGGCAAGGGCGACGGCATCACCGTGACGGACGTCGAGGCCGGTGACGCCGAGACCTTCTATCCGGCGACCACGCCGGGCGCGGTCGCCGCCGGGCGTGACCACACCGTGGTCCTGACCCGGACGGAGGGCACCCAGGGGTACAACCAGGTGTGGACGTCCGGTGACAACAGTGAGGGCCAGCTCGGTGTGGGCGGCAGTTCCGACAGCGACGTTCTGGTGTGGTTGCGGAGCCTGACCCACGTGAAGGCCGTGGACGCCGCCGGGGACTACACCGTGGCCGTGAAACTGGACGGCACCGTATGGGCGTGGGGCGACAACTCCCAGGGGCAGCTCGGCACCGGCAACACCACCGACAGCCCGGTACCGGTGCAGGTCCCCGGTATCACCACGGCGGTCAGCGTCAGCGCCGGGAGCGACGGTCACGTTCTGGCAGTGCTTTCGGACGGCACCGTCAAGGCGTGGGGCGCCAACAACAACGGGCAGCTCGGCGACGGCTCGACCACACCGCGCACGTCCCCGGTGACGGTCTCCGGCCTGACGGGGGTGTCCACTCAGGTCGGTGCGGTCGCGGCGGGGTTCGGTCACTCGCTGGCCGTGCTGGCGGACGGCACCGTACGCGCCTGGGGCAACAACAGCGGCGGGCAGCTCGGCACCGGCAACACCACGTCCACCAATGTTCCGGTGCCGGTTCCGGGGCTCGCGGGGGTGGCCCAGATCAGCTCCAAGGGCCTGCACAGCCTCGCCCGGCTGTCGAACGGCGGTGTCAAGGCGTGGGGCAACAACGGGGCCGGTGAACTCGGCGACGGCACCACCACGGCCCGCCTGGCACCAGTCGACGTACCCGGCCTCAGCGCGGTCACCAGCGTCTCGGCGGGCAACTTCTACAGCGTCGCCACCCGGGCGAACGAGGTCTGGACCTGGGGACACAACGCGAACGGCCAACTCGGACTAGGTGATACGGCCAACCGGAACAGCCCCACCGAGGTTCAGGGGTTTTTCGCCAACCACGTCGTCGCCGCCGGGGCCGACCACACGGTCGCCACCACGCAGTTCTACGTGCCCCCGCTGCTGACCTGGGGCGACAACGACAACGGCCAGCTGAGCAGCGGTGACACCACCGACCGGCACAGCCCGTTCGGGCCGTCCACCTGGATCAACTGGTGGAACCTGTGCCACGAGGAGTTCGCCGGGCGTCCCGCGCCCGCCGGGCCGCCGGTGCTGCTGCGGCCGATGATCGGCACGCGGTGCGCCACCGGGTACCACGGCAACGCGTCCGCCGCCATCACCGGCGCGCGCGACGACAACGGGGCGGGCCTGGCCGGTCTCGCGCCGCACGCCCGGCTCCAGCTCACCTACTGGGACGGCGCGGGCCTCGACGAGGTGATCGCCACCGGAAAGCCCGGCGACGTGGCGCTGCTGGAGGTGGCGTACCGGGTCGGCTCCACCGGCCGGTGGTATCCCGTCGAGTGGTCGGCCGAGGGCTACGACATGATCACCCGGGCGACCCAGGCGGGCATCACGGTGGTCGAGGCGGCCGGCAACGGCGGCAACGACCTCGACGACCCGAACGACTCCTACGCCACCGTGATCCGTGACCGGCCCGACTCCGGGGCCATCATGGTCGGCGCCGGCGCGCCCCCCAGCCCCGGCGGGAGCAACTGCCTCGGCTCCGCGCCGCCCGCCGAGCGCACCGCCCTGTCGTTCTCGACGTACGGCTCGCGGGTGGACGTCCAGGCGTACGGGTCGTGCGTCGCGACGATGGGACGGCCGGGCAACCAGACCCTCACGCCGACGGAAACAGATCCGAACAAGATGTACGACGACCGTTTCAACGGTACGTCGAGTGCTAGCGCCGTCATCGCGGGTACGGTGGCCGCTCTCCAGGGCGTCGCCCGGCAGCAGGGCGCGGTCCTCGCCCCGCGCGACGTCCGGCGGATCCTCACGGCGACCGGCACCCCGCAGCCCGCCGGGGACCCGCACCACATCGGCCCGCTGCCGAACCTGCGGGCCGCGATCAGCGCCCTGCGCGGCGGCGTGGCCACCGGCTCCAACCACACCCTGTCGGTACGCCCCGACGGCACCGTACGAGCGTGGGGCTCCAACGCCGACGGCCGCCTCGGCGACGGAACGACCACCGACCGCACCACCCCCGTCACCGTGTCCGGCCTGACCTCGGTGGTCCGCGCACCCGGCGGCGTGGCGGGCGGCGACAGCCACTCGCTGGCGGTCCGCTCGGACGGGACCGTGTGGGCCTGGGGCGACAACGACCACGGCCAACTCGGCGACGGGACGACCGTCGACCGCAGCGCACCTGTTCAGGTCGCCGCGCTGACCGGGGTCGTGGCGGTGTCGGCGGGGATCGACTTCTCGGTCGCGCTCAAGAACGACGGCACCGTCTGGACGTGGGGCTCCAACGCCGACGGCCGCCTCGGCGACGGCACCACCACCTCCCGCACCACACCCGTCACCGTGTCCGGCCTGACCTCGGTGACGAGCATCGCCGCCGGGTCCTCCTACGTCCTGGCCGCCCGGACCGACGGCACCGTACGGGCGTGGGGTGGCAACTCCAACGGTCAGCTAGGCGACGGCACCACCACCTCCCGCACCACGCCCGTCCACGTGTCCGGACTCACCGGCGTCTCGACTTGGCCCGGTGCACTCGCAGCGGGCTTCAACCACTCCCTGGCGGTACTGGCGGACGGCACCGTACGGGCCTGGGGCAACAACGCGGGCGGCAAGCTCGGCGACGGCACCACCACCGACCGCACCACTCCCGTCACGGTCACCGGCCTGTCGTCCGCCGTCACGGTGGAGGCCGGACTCGGGCACACCCTGGCCACCGAGTCCGACGGCGACGTCCGGGCCTGGGGCGACAACAGCCACGGCCAACTGGGCGACGGCACCACCACCTCCCGCACCACCCCGGTCCCCGTCTCCGGCCTCACCGCCACCACCGGCGTCGCCGCCGGCACCTGGCACAGCGCCGTGACCAGAGCCGACGGCGCTCTGTGGACCTGGGGCGACAACACCCACGGCCAACTAGGCAACGCCACCACCACCCCAAGCCCCAACCCCACCCAGATCACCCCCTGACTCCCGACGCGGAGGTCAGGGGGTCGGGCCTGGGACCGGGGCGCCGAGGTAGCGGAGGACGGCGAGGACGCGGCGGTGGTCGGACTCGGACGGGGGCAGGTCGAGCTTGGTGAAGATGTTGGCGACGTGCTTTTCCACCGCCCGGTCGGAGACGCCGAACGTCTTCGCGATGGCCGTGTTGGTGCGGCCTTCGGCCATGAGCGCGAGGACCTCGCGTTCACGGGATGTCAGGGCGTCCAGGCCGTGCCGACCGCCGCCGAGCAGGTGGGCGACGACCTCCGGGTCCAGGGCGGTGCCACCGGACGCGACCCGCTGGAGGGCGTCGACGAAGTCGTCGATGTCGGCGACCCGCTCCTTGAGGAGGTAGCCGACGCCCCGGGGTGATCCGGCCAGCAACCGGGTGGCGAACCGCGTCTCGATGTACTGCGAGAACAGCAGGATCCCCAGCCCAGGATGGTCACGGCGCAGCTCGATCGCCGCGCGCAGCCCCTCGTCGGTGTGCGTGGGCGGCATGCGGATGTCCACCACCGCCGCGTCCGGCCGATGCTCCTCGACCGCCGCCCGCAACCCGTCCGCGTCACCGACCCCGGCCACCACCTCATGCCCCCGCGTGGCCAGCAACTGCGCCAGCCCCTCCCGCAGAATCGCGGCGTCCTCCGCGATCACAACCCGCATCCCCAGCCCTCTCCCTCGCGCCGGTACGCCAGTCTCACAACACTCCCGAACGCAGCCACCCGGCACTAGCTGCGCCGCCCCCACCACACCCAACACTCTCCAACGCTTCAGGGAGCGTTCGGGGTTGGAGTTCGGGGCATTGCAGGGGTTTCGGGCTTTATCGGGCAAGGGGGTTCAGGCGTGGTAGGGGAGGTCGATGGTGATGAGGGTGGGGCCGCCTGGGGGGCTGTCGATGTGGAGGTGGCCGTCGACGGTGCGGACGCGGTGGTGGAGGCCGGGGAGGCCGGAGCCGGTGTCGGGGGTGGCGCCGCCGTGGCCGTTGTCGGCGACCTGGAGGCGGAGGCGTGAGTGCTCGCCGGTGAGGTCGAGCCAGGCGCGGGAGGCGTCGCTGTGTTTGGCGACGTTGGTGAGGAGTTCGGCGGCGCAGAAGTAGGCGATGGACTCGATGGCGGCCGTGGGGCGTCCGGTGAGGGCGACGTGGAGGTCGACGGGGACCGGGCTGCGGGCGGCCAGGGAGGCCAGGGCGGCGTCGAGGCCCTGGTCGAGGACCGGGGGGTGGATGCCGCGGACGAGTTCGCGCAGCTCCGCCAGGGCCTCGCGGGCGGTGGTCTGGGCGCGTTCGGCCAGCAGGCGGGCCGGGCCCTCGGGTGTCGCCTCCTTGACGAGGGTGAGCTGCATGGTGAGGGCGACGAGGCTGGCCTGGGCGCCGTCGTGCAGGTCGCGTTCGATCCGGCGGAGGGTCGCGGCGGCGTCGTCGACCGCCTGGGCGCGGGTGCGTTCCAGGGCGCGGATGCGCTCGGCCGGGCGGTGCGGGCCCAGCAACCACTCCGTCATGACACGGATGGGCCACACCGTGGCCTGCAGTGCGCGGGGGGCCAGGATCAGCAGGAGCACGCCCACCAGGGAGACCAGCAGCTCGCGCGGCAGCGTGTCGAAGTAGAAGCCGTGGATCACCAGGCCGTGGCGGGTCTCGCCGTAGCGGTCCCTGGTCGTCACCTGGTTCAGCCCCAGTGCGCGCTGGATCGGGTAGGTCAGCAGCACCAGGCCCCAGGCGTAGGTGACGATGACCGCGTACACCTGCATCAGCGCCATGGGGATCTGCAGCACCAGGTACGCCATCGCCCGCCAGGCGGCGACATCGGACAGCAACGCCTGGACCCGACCGTACAGACCGGACGCGGGGCGTACCGGCGGGGGCGCTTCGACGTGCTCGCCGAGGAGCCGGTTCGCCAGGCCCCGGTGCAGTCGGCCGAGCCCGCGTGCTCCGTACAGGCCCAGTGCGACGAGCGGAACGCCGACGGCGGTGACCGCCAGCCCCACGCCCAGCAGCAGGGTCGCCAGCACGTAACAGCAACCCACCACCGCCAGGGGCACCGCCGCCAGCGTGTACAGCAGCTCCGCCCGGGCCTGGGGGCCGAACGTGGCCCGTACCAGCGTGTGCGCGCTCACGTCGCCTATCGTCCCAGCGCACGGACATGCAGGGCGGTCAGGCCGCGCAGCACCCACGGCATGGCGAACAGGAACGTCAGCCCGCCGAACACCGCGTGGAAGGCCCACGCGCCGGCGAGGGTCGGACCGCCCCACGCGTCGGCGTACGCACCGTCACCGCCGACCAGGGGCCGTACCGGATAGGCGAGGTTGAGCGCCACGATCGACCAGCCGTACCCGGTGACGACGAGCGCCACGGCGGCGAGCGGCAGGGCGAGCAGACCCCGTAGCCGTGACGCGCGGACGTCGCGGCCGAGCGCCCGCCTGGCCAGCCGCCGTTGCAGCCGCCCGCCGTCGGCGAGGGACAGGACCGCGAGCGGGACGGCCAGCGCGACCCACAGCGTGCGCCACCACGGCTCGGGAGTGAACGGCGACATCCACCACGGGGCGCGAGCACCCGCCTGGTGAGCGACTCCGAGCTCCGAAAACGTCATGTCCCCAGGCTGGCCCGCGGAGGGGGTGACTTTCGATCGTGCAGGTACGGATTTCGAGGGTTCGGTTTTCCGTACCAATGATCGGTTGTCGGTGGCGGGGCGTACCGTGCCCCCGTGACGAACGCAGTGGTCAAGACCGGTCTGGGGCGGGTCCGCGGGCTCGGTGAGGGGGGCGCCGTGGTGTTCCGCGGGCTCCCGTACGCCGCCGCGCCCGAGGGTCCCCGAAGATTCCTGCCACCCGCGCCACCGGAGGGATGGGACGGCGTGCGAGAGGCGACCGTGTTCGGCACCGCGCCTCCGCAGCCGCCGCCCGCGCCGCAGGTCCCGCCGGTTTGGAAGCCCGGGGACGGCCTCGGCTGCCTGACGCTGAACGTCTGGAGTCCCGAGGTGGGCTCGACGGGGCTGCCCGTCATGGTGTGGCTCTACGGCGGCATGTGGCGGTACGGCTGGACGGGGATGCCGCAGTACGACGCGGCCACGCTCGCGGAGGGCGGGGTCGTGGTGGTGACCGTCGACTACCGGCTCGGTTTCGAGGGTTTCGGCCACCTGCCCGGTGTCCCCGGCAACCGTGGCCTGCGCGACCAGATCGCGGCGCTGCACTGGGTACAGGACAACATCACCGCGTTCGGTGGCGACCCGGGCAGGGTGACGATTTTCGGCCAGTCGGCGGGGGCCGCCTCGGTGGCGCTGCTCGCCGCCACACCGTCCGCCGAGGGACTGTTCCATCGGGTGATCGCGCAGAGCATCCCCGACGGTTACCTCAGCGTCGCCGAGGCCGAGCAGGTCACCCGTACGCTGGCCGAGGCGGCCGGGGTGTCCGCTACGTGGGCGGGCATGGCGGAGCTGCCGCCCGAGGCGCTGCTGGCCGTCCCTCCGAGCGGTGACGCGCCGGGAACGAATCCCTTCGGGCCGGTCATCGACGGCGACCTGGTCACCGGCCCCCCAGGGAGGGGTCCGCGCCCTGACGTGGACCTCATTTGCGGGTTCACGCACGAGGAGTTCCGGGGGATCGCCCCCGGCCTGGACGCGTCCGGCATCGACCTCACCGTCGCCGCGGCGCGTCTTGGGCTCGGTCCCGACGCCGCCGACGCGTACCGGCGGACCTATTCCGGCGGCGATGGGCCGTTCGTCGCGATGATGTCCGATGCGTTGGTGCGCATGCCGACGACCTGGGTCGCCGAGGCCCACGCCGAGGCGGGTGGCCGGACCTGGCTGTACGACATCACCTGGCAGGGCCCGACGCTCGGTGCCGCCCATGGCATCGACGTGCCCCTCACGTTCGGCAACGGCGACACCCGTTTCGCCGCACGGCTGCTCGGCTCACCACCTCCGCCCACGTTCACGGCCCTGTCCGAACGCATCCGTACGGCATGGACGTCGTTCGCCACGACCGGCGACCCCGGGTGGCCCCGCTTCCAGCCGCACGACCGCCGTACCCGCCTCTGGGACATCGAGCCCATAAACGCGCCCTATCCCCTCACCGAGTCGCGCCGCCTCTGGCCTGCCCGCACCCGTTGACCACAGCCCACCCCCAGAAGCGAACGACGACGCCCCTCTCCCATCGGATCGCGGCAGCACCGCTCCCCCAGGAGCACCAAGGAACGCAGCCCGCGACGGACACGGGAAACAGCTCGTTGGAGGACCAGCCGCTGGTGGTGATGCCTGGTTATTCGGTTGAGGGCAGAGAACGGCGTGAGTAGTGTGCCTCGGGTGATGAGCCCAGAGGCAGACAGAGCGGAGCCGCCGGTCACTCGGCGGCGGGTTGTCTTCTGACCAGCGACTGAGGAGTCGGCTGGTCGGGTTCGCTGTCGGTGACCAGACGTGCTCCGTGTGTCTGGCATCGGGCTCTCGTCTCAGTGAACAGGTGACGCAGTTCGACGTCCGGCGCGCGGAGGGTCCTTTCCGCACACGTCACCGCTGGAGTCGGCTTCGTGCCCGTGTTCATCTACGTTCTCGGCCTCGCTGTTTTCGCGCAGGGAACCTCCGAGTTCATGCTGTCCGGTCTCGTACCGGGAATCGCCCGTGACCTGTCCGTCTCGGTGGGGGCCGCCGCGAGCCTGACGTCCGCGTACGCGGTCGGAATGATCGTCGGCGCACCCGTCATGGCCGCGCTGAGCGCACGATGGCCACGCCGTCGCGCGCTGGCGGCGTTCCTGTTCGCGTTCGTCATCGTGCACGTCATCGGCGCGGTCACCACGGACTTCACCGTGCTGTTCGCGACCCGTGTCGTCGCCGCGATCGTCAACGCCGGGTTCCTGGCGGTGGCGATGAGCGTCGCGACCGCCCTCGTACCTCCGGCACGGCAGGCCAGAGCCACGGCCGTCCTGCTGTCGGGAGTCACCTTGTCGTGTGCCGCCGGAGTACCCGCCGGGGCGCTTCTCGGAGACCTCTCCGGGTGGCGTTCGGCCTTCTGGGCGGTCGCCGCCCTGTGCCTGCCCGCGCTGGCACTGGTCTTCCGCTCGGCGCCAACGGACGCAGCCGGACGCCACGACGTTTCGGTCAGGCAGGAAACACGTACGCTGAAGTCCCGTTCAGTGCAGTCGGCACTGGTACTCGCCGCCGTTGTGAACGGTGCGACTTTCGCGACGTTCGCCTATCTGGCCGTCATCGCCACGGACGTCGCGCACCTGCCCGACGGTGCGGTCCCCGGGCTGCTCGCCGCGTTCGGGATAGGTGCTTTCCTCGGCGTGAACGCTGCCGGTCGTGCGGCCCATGGTCAGCTCCGGCAAGGCATGCTCCTCGCCCTGTGGGTGCTGCCCGTCGGCTGGGGGCTGCTGGCCATGACCAGCACTCAGACGGCGCCGCTGTTCGTCGTCACGGTCGTCCAGGGCGGGCTCTCGTTCGGTATCGGATCGGCGCTCGTCAACCGCGTCATGCTCGTGGCGTCCGACGCGCCCTCGCTGAGCGGGTCGTTCGCCACCGTCGCGCTCAACGCCGGTGCCTTCCTGGGGCCGCTGCTGGCCGGTGCCGTCACCGAGACGACGGGCGACTACCGGCACGCGGCCTGGGTGAGCACCGCCCTGGCCACGACGGCGATCGCGGCCGTCGCGGTCTCACGCCTGAGTTCGGCACAGCCCCGCAGCACGTGAACGACCGTCAGCGGGTGGTCCTCGCCGACGATCCGCAGCCGGTGAGGAGCAGCGGCCCGTACCGTCGCCGCACTGCCGGAAATCCACCTCCTCCCCCGTGGAACGCGGACCCCATGCGACCCTTCCGGGCGGTGTCAGCGCCAGGTAGCGCGGATGAGGGTTCGCTCGGCGACGGTGAGGTGGACGGCGGTGGCGAGCCATGCGGTGGCGAAGCGCCGTGGGTCGGGGTCGTTCAGGCGGCCGAAGACGTCGCGGGTACGGCGGTCGGCTTCGGAGCCGAGGGTGGCGGCCAGTTCGGCGGCGGTGCGGAAGCCCGCGTGCCGTAGGGCCGTGGCGTGGCCGGTGAAACCGCCGCCGCGGGCGGATTCGGCGACCGCGCGGCGTCCACCGGCGACGGCGAGTTCGACCAGACGGCGCACCCGCCACAGCGGGGCCGCCGCGAGGAGGTCGGGAGCGTCCGGCACGGGGGGCGGCGGCGTGAGCTCGGCGGCGGGCGGGAAGTGCGCGCCCTGGAGACTGTCGTACCCGAGGTCGGCGTGACCCTGCCACTCGTCCGGGAGGCGCAGCGTGGCCGTGCCGTCCGGTACGGGGCCGACGGCGAGGGGGCTGAGCGTCGCGGCCCGGTCGGGTTCGGGGCGGCCGACCACCCGGATCCGCAGGCCGGGACGTTCGGCGAGCTGCCGGAGGTTGGCCACGTGCGCGAGGTCCGGATGGCCGTTCGCCGGGGTCAGCCGGATCAGCGGGCCCCACCCGTCCGGCCCGGCGGCGGGGTCGAGCGCTCGGGCCAGCACGTGGTCGCCGGAGGGCCCGACGATGACCAGGTCACAGCCGACCGGATGGCGGGCCTGCGCGGCGACGTGCTCGGGGTCCGCGCCGGGGTCGGCGGAAAGGCGGTCGGCGACGGCCTCCGCCAGCGGACGGCCGAACAGCGACGCCGGGCCGGGCGACCACGGCACGCCCGGCAGCGGGGTCGCCCGGACGCCCTTGCCCGCGCCCAGCCGCCCGTCCGGGGACACGGTGGCCCCGGTGACCAGCAGCCCCCCGCGTGCCAGCCGAGCATGGTCGAGGACCGCTCCGCCGAGGGACACCGGCGCCGTCGCGGCCCCCCGTGCGCGTGCGGCGCCGCCCGGCTTGACGTCCGCGATCGAGTACCAGCGCCCGTCCTCGGCGAGGAGATGGGTCACCACCCCGCCGTACCCGGTGGCGCTGATGACGGGCTCGCGGCACACTCCGTGCACGCGCAGGCTGCCACCCGGCTGGTAC
>DATADI010000006.1:0-4641 GCA_036258615.1 Thermomonospora sp.
CGCGCGCGCCGACGCCGCCGAGATCAGCCTGCTGCGCCGCCTCGCCGACCGGCATCCCGCCCTCCGGGACGACACGCTGTTCCGGCGGCTGCTCATCCGGGCCGACGAGGCCGGCCGCCGTGCCGAGGCCCTGCACACGCGGGTGGCCGGGATCGCCGCCGACGCGCGCCGCCTGCAGGAGCGCGTCCCGGCCCTGCGCGACCGGCTGCGAACGGCCGCGGCCCAGCTCACCAGGCTTGACCAGGGGGCACGGCAGGTCGCGCTGGGCGCGGCCCAAGTCGATCAGGGCACCGGGCAGGCGCTCACGGGAGCCCGCAAGCTCGACCAGGGCACCATGCAGCTCGTCCAGGGCTCGGCGCGGTTGTCGTCGGGTCTCGCCGAGATGTACGGGCAGATCCCTCGGCTGAGCGGCCCGGAACGGACCCGGGCGGCCGAGACGCTGGCCCGGCCTGTCGAGGTCCGCACGTCCAACGCGCACCCGGCGGGCGAGTACGGGCGCGGGATGGCGCCGTTCTTCTTCTCGATCGCGCTGTGGGTGTTCGGGATCGTGGCGTTCCTGCTGCTGCGTCCGCTGCCCGGCCGTCTGCTGGCCAGCCGTGCGGGGGCGTCCACGGTCGCGCTGGCGTCCTGGCTGCCCGTGCTGGCCCTGGGAGCCTGTGGTGCGGTGGTGCTGTTCGCGGTGGTGTCGCTGACCCTCGGGCTGCGTCCGCTGCACGTGGTGGGGACGGTGGTGGTGATGGTGCTGGGCGTCGCCTCGTTCAGCGCGGTCGTCCACCTGCTGCGCGCGGCGCTGGGCGCGGCGGGGGACGCCCTGGCGCTGGTGCTGCTGATGATCCAGCTCGTGTCGTGCGGCGGGCTGTATCCGGTCGAGACGCTGCCGCTGCCGTTCCGGGTCGTCCACCACGTCGTCCCGATGACGTACCTGGTGGAGCCGCTCCGGGTGACGATCTCCGGCGGTGACCCGTGGCATCTGTGGCGGTCGGTGGGCGTGCTGCTGGCCTACCTGGTCGCGGCGCTGGCCCTGCTCGTCGTCGTGGTCCGCGCGCACCGGACGTGGACGATGGGCCGCCTCAGGCCGAGCCTGGAACTCTAGTCGCGCTCGTAGTAGACCGTGCCCGGCCGCAGCCGCCGACCGGCGAACAGCTCGGAGACGGTGACGAACCGGTAGCCCTTCCGCTGGAGCCGTGTCACCACCTGCGGCACGGCCGCGACGGTCGGCCGGTGCACGTCGTGGAAGAGCACGATGCCGCCGTTCCGTGTCTCCTTGGTGACGATCCTGACGGTGCGGGCGGTGTTGCGGTGCCGCCAGTCCATCGTGTCCACGCTCCACAGGATCTGCGGCATCGCCACCGCCCGGCCGACCCGCGCGTTCGTCGACCCGTACGGCGGGCGGAACAACCGGGACCGCACCCCGGTGACCTGGTGGATCACGCCCTGCGTGCGGCGGACCTCCGAACGCACGCGACGCGACGACAGGCCCGCCATGTCGGGATGCGACCAGGAGTGGTTGGCCAGCTCATGCCCCTCGGCGGCGATACGGCGCACCGTGCGGGCGTTCGGCCGTACCAGCTCGCCCAGCACGAAGAACGTCGCCCGTACCCGTGCCTTGGCGAGATGGTCCAGCAGCCTGCCCGTGTACGGCCCCGGCCCGTCATCGAACGTCAGCGCCACGCACCTCACCCGCGCGCAGTCCACGCGCAGTGCCTTACGGGGAGCGCGTTGCGGACGTTGTGGGCGGACGGTCGCCGGTGTGGGCGTCCGCGTCCGTTCCGCGGCCATATGGACCCTGGGGGTCTGCTCGCACGCCGATAACAGGGAGGCCCCGACTCCTACGGTGGCCATCACGGCGATATGCCTTTTCAGCACCCGTGCACCTCCGTACGACGGTTCGTCCCGGTGAGGTACCCGCCCGCACCGGGACGAACCGCTCGGAGGTCAGCGCACCGGCCAGTCGGGAACCTGCGGCGGAAGGTCCGTGCTGACCCGCATCGGGAACTTCGCCGGACGCTTCTCCAGGAACGACGTGACGCCCTCGGCCGCGTCCGGGGCCCCGCCGAGCGCCGCCATCAGCCGCGAGTCGCTGGCGTGCGCGTCCCACGGCGTCGAGGACGACAGACCCGACCACATCAGCCGCCGGATCGCCGCGACCGACACCGCCGACGTGTTCTCGGCGATCTCCCGGGCCAGCTCGTAGGCCGCCGGGAGCAGTTCGTCGGGCGCGTACACGCGGGACACGAGCCGCCCGTCCAGCGCCTCCCGGGCGTCGAACACCCGGCCGGTCGCGGCCCACTCCATCGCCTGCGCGATGCCCACGATCCGCGGCAGGAACCAGCTCGACGCCGCCTCGGTCACGATCCCGCGCCGCGCGAACACGAACCCGAACTTGGCCTTCTCCGAGGCCAGCCGCACGTCCATCGGCAGCGTCATCGTCACGCCGACGCCCACCGCCGCGCCGTTGAACGCGGCGATGACCGGCTTGAGGCACCGCGCGATCCGCAGCGCCACCGTGCCCCCGCCGTCCCGGGGCGTGCCGTCCTCCAGCACGTCCTCCCCGGCGAACATGTCGCCCTGCTTGTCCTTGTTGAACGTGTCGCCGCCCGCCTGCAGGTCCGCGCCCGCGCAGAACGCCCGCCCCGCGCCGGTCACCACGACCGCCCGCACCTCGTCGTCGGCGTCGATCGCGTCGAACACCTGGAGCAGCTCGTTGCGCATCGTGTACGTGTAGGCGTTCATCCGGTCCGGCCGGTGCAACGTCACCGTCGCGACCCGGTCGGCCACCTCGTACTGGATCTCGCTGTACGCCACGTCCGTCCCTCCTCGACCCACCGCTGACAAGAACGCGATTCTAGGGAGCGGCGTCCCGGCCGCTAGCCGCGGGCGGCGGGGAAGAGCAGGCGGGCCAGCTCGGTGCGCCAGCGGCCGGTCTCCGTGCCGGGCGGCGGGGAGGGGACGAGGTGGTCGCCCTCGCGGGTCAGCGCGATCGTGACCTGCCGCCAGTCGCCCGGCCGTTCCCCGATGGCGGCCAGGTCGGCGGGGACCAAAGTGACCTCGGGCGGGACGTCGGGGCCGGTGGCCGCGAGGCGGTGCGCCAGGACGGCCAGGAGGCGGGCCCACGCCTGGCCGAGGTACGGGGGCAGCCCGGTCACGGTCAGCTCCGGCAGGCCCCGCGCGGACAGGCCGGAGGTGACCAGCGTCAGCCCGTCGGGGTCCTCGCGTCCGGCTATGGTCACCTCTCCCACGCCCGCACCCTACCGGCGCCCACGGTTCCGGCCGCCGGGAGTAATGCTGGTCACAGCGGGGTGCCTACCCTTGGGCAACCCCCGTTCAGCCGCACGTGTTGTCGGCTAAGTTACGAACGTGAACTGGGCCGTTGCGACGTACGACTCCGCCTTCGGATACGTCTCCGCACACGGCGCTCCGCTGGTCGACCTCCTCGATCCGCAACCTGACGAGCGCATCATCGACCTCGGCTGCGGGACGGGCCTGTTCTCGGCCGCCATCGCCGAGCGCGGCGCCGAGGTCCTCGGCATCGACGGGTCCCCGGAGATGATCGCCCAGGCCGCGGCGACTTACCCGCAGCTGTCGTTCGCGGTCGGCGACGCCCACGACTTCACCACCAGCGAGCCGTACGACGCGGTCGCCTCCAACGCCGCCCTGCACTGGATGACCCGCGACCCGGACGCGGTCATCGCCGCCGTCCGCGCCGCGCTGCGCCCTGGCGGCCGGTTCGTCGCCGAGATGGGCGGCGCGGGCAACTGCGCCGAACTCATCGCCGCCATGCAGACCGCCTGGCGCATCTTCGGCCTCGCCGAACCCGAGCTGCCCTGGTACTTCCCCACCCCCGCCGAGTACGCCACCCGCCTGGAGTCGGCGGGCTTCACGGTGCGGCTGCTGGAGTACTTCGACCGCCCCACCCGGATGACCGAGGGCCCCAACGGCGCCGCCGACTGGGTCCGGGTCTTCGCCGCCGGAGCCCTCAAGGAGGTGCCGCCGGAGATCGTCGAGCCCCTGCTGGCCCGCATCAACGAACTCGCCGCGCCCGCCCTGCGCCGCGAGTCCGGCTGGGTCGCCGACTACGTGCGGCTCCGCTTCGCCGCCGTCCGCAAGCCGGACGGAGGCGCACCCCTCCCTGAAGCCCCCGCGCCCCCTCCGCCCGCGGAGAACGCCACCGCCGTCCCCAGGCACTGACCGCCGATGCGCCTGTACGACCCGGACACCGAACGGCTGGCCGAACTGCCCCCCGGCCCGCTGCACCTCCACGTCGAAGGCCCCGACCTCCGCGCCTACCTGACCGCGGACCTCCTCCGCCGCGTCGCGGGCCGCCACCGCCGCGTCCGGGTCACCTCCTCAGGCCCTCCGCCTCCGGGACGCCCCCTGGCCGACTACAACATCCTGGGCGTGGACATCGTGGCCGAGGCCCCGACCCCTCACGTCCGCATCGGCGGCCCTCACCGCCCCAACGGCCTGCACCTGCGTCCCGCTCCCGGCCTCGATCCGCCCCCTCAGGACGTGGACCCGGTGACACTCCGCCTGGCCGTCCTCAGCGTCCCCTACCGCGACCCCCTGGACCTGCCCACCGGCCTCCCCGCCGCCCAGCGCCTCCTGGACCAGTGGCGCTCCCTGCTCACCGAGTGGTCCCGC
>DATADI010000007.1:0-10768 GCA_036258615.1 Thermomonospora sp.
AGATCTTCCTGATCCTGCTGATCCCGTTCTCGCTGACCCGCACGTTCGGGCGGATGGTGGGCCAGGTCCGGCAGGGGTACGCGATCGCGGCGGTGATGGGCGTGCTCGCGCTGCTGAGCGTCACGCTGACCATGACGTTCCAGGGCCTCCTGACCACGCCGGTGCTGGTGCTCGGCGGCACGGCGGTCGCGATGGCCACCGACGGCGGCCGGGCGGCGATGCTCAACTCCGGCGCGCACGGCCTGACCGAGGTGCTGTACGCGTTCACCTCCGCCTCCAACAACAACGGCTCCGCGTTCGCCGGGGTCACCGTCAACACCGTCTGGTACGACACCGCGCTCGGCCTGTGCATGGCGTTCGGACGGTTCCTGCCGATCGTCTTCGTGCTGGCGCTGGCCGGGTCGCTGGCCCGCCAGGGACACACGCCCGAGTCGGACGGCACGCTGCCCACCCACCGGCCGCAGTTCGTCGGCATGGTCGCCGGGGTCACGGTCGTCCTGGTCGCGCTCACGTTCCTGCCCGCGCTGGCGCTCGGGCCGCTGGCGGAAGGAATCCACTGATGACCCGGGTAGCCCCCGCTCCCGCCCCCGTCCAGGCCCCCGCGCCGAAGCCTCCGGCCCGCGTCCAGGGCGGCCTCCTCGATCCCGGCCGGCTGCTGCGGTCCCTGCCGGACGCGCTCCGCAAGCTGGATCCGCGCACGCTGTGGCGCAACCCGGTGATGCTGGTCGTCGAGGTCGGCGCGGCCTGGGCGACCGTGCTGGCGGCCGGAGACCCGAGCTGGTTCGCCTGGCTGGTCGTGGCGTGGCTCTGGCTGACCGTGCTCTTCGCCAACCTGGCCGAGGCGGTCGCCGAGGGACGCGGCAAGGCCCAGGCCGACACGCTGCGGCGGGCCAGGCGCGACATGACCGCCCGCCGCCTGGTCGACTGGCGGCCCGGCCGGCGACGGCCCCGCGAGGAACAGGTCCCCGCCCCGGAGCTGCGGCAGGGCGACATCGTGGTCGTGGAGGCCGGGCAGGTCATCCCCGCCGACGGCGACGTGGTCGAGGGCATCGCCAGCGTGGACGAGTCGGCCGTCACCGGCGAGTCGGCCCCCGTCATCCGCGAGTCCGGCGGCGACCGGTCGGCGGTGACCGGCGGCACCAGGGTGCTGTCGGACCGGATCGTCGTCCGGGTGACCCAGCGGCCCGGCGAGAGCTTCATCGACCGGATGATCGCCCTGGTCGAGGGCTCCCGCAGGCAGAAGACCCCCAACGAGATCGCGCTGAACATCCTGCTCGCCGCGCTCACCGTCATCTTCCTGCTGGCCACGGTCACGCTCCAGCCGCTGGCGATCTACTCCAGGGCCGAGAACCCCGGCGTGCCGGACTCCCTGGCCCTCGACGCCCACGGCGTGACCGGGATCGTGCTGGTGTCGCTGCTGGTCTGCCTGATCCCCACCACGATCGGGGCGCTGCTGTCGGCCATCGGCATCGCCGGGATGGACCGCCTCGTCCAGCGCAACGTCCTGGCCATGAGCGGACGCGCCGTCGAGGCCGCCGGGGACGTCGACACCCTGCTGCTCGACAAGACCGGCACCATCACCCTCGGCAACAGGCAGGCCGCCGAGTTCCTCCCGCTCGACGAGGTGGACGAGGGCGAACTGGCGGGCGCCGCGCAGCTGTCCAGCCTCGCCGACGAGACCCCCGAGGGCCGCTCGGTCGTCGTGTTCGCCAAGCAGCGGTACGGGCTACGGGAACGCACCCCCGGAGAGCTGGCGCACGCCGAGTGGGTCGCGTTCACCGCGCAGACCCGGATGTCGGGCGTGGACCTCGACGGCCGCAGCCTCCGCAAGGGCGCGGCCGGAGCGGTCGCCGACTGGGTGCGCGGGCGGGGCGGGTCCGTGCCGCCCCGGCTCGGGGAGATCGTGGACGGCGTCTCCGCCTCCGGCGGCACGCCGCTGGTGGTCGGCGAGTCGGACGGGTCCGGCGCGCGGGTGCTGGGCGTGATCCACCTGAAGGACGTGGTCAAGCCGGGGATGCGGGAGCGGTTCGCCGCGATGCGCGCGATGGGCATCCGCACCGTCATGATCACCGGGGACAACCCGCTCAC
The DNA here is from genome assembly GCA_036258615.1 of Thermomonospora sp. Lineage (GTDB taxonomy): Bacteria > Actinomycetota > Actinomycetes > Streptosporangiales > Streptosporangiaceae > Thermomonospora. Next base: position 2,089 of record DATADI010000007.1, read on the forward strand.
CGCCCGCGCCATCGCCGCGGAGGCCGGGGTGGACGACGTCCTCGCCGAGGCCCGGCCGGAGGACAAGCTCGCCCTGATCAGGAGAGAACAGGAGGGCGGACGGCTGGTCGCGATGACCGGCGACGGCACCAACGACGCCCCCGCCCTGGCGCAGGCCGACGTGGGCGTGGCGATGAACACCGGCACCTCGGCCGCCAAGGAGGCCGGGAACATGGTGGACCTCGACTCCGACCCGACCAAGCTCATCGAGATCGTGGAGATCGGCAAGCAGCTCCTCATCACCCGGGGCGCGCTGACCACCTTCTCCGTCGCCAACGACATCGCCAAGTACTTCGCGATCATCCCGGCGCTGTTCGCCGAGGTGTACCCGGGCCTGGACGCGCTCAACGTCATGCGGCTGCACAGCCCCCAGTCGGCGATCCTGTCCGCGGTCGTCTTCAACGCGCTGGTCATCGTGGCGCTGATTCCGCTGGCGCTGCGCGGCGTGACGTACCGGCCCGGGAACGCGAGCGGGCTGCTGACCCGCAACCTGGCCGTCTACGGGCTCGGCGGCGTCGTCGCCCCGTTCCTCGGCATCAAGCTCGTCGACCTCGTCGTCCAGTTCCTTCCGGGGATGTCCTGACATGCGCCTGCACCTCGCCGCCCTGCGCCTGCTGCTGGTCCTGACCGTCGTGCTCGGCGTCGCCTACCCGCTCGCCGTCTTCGCCGTCGCCCGGGTCCCGGGCCTGGACGACCGGGCCGACGGCTCGGTCGTGACGGCCGCCGACGGCAGGACGGTCGGCAGCCGCCTCATCGGCCAGTCCTTCACCGACGCCGACGGGAACCCGCTCCGTCACTACTTCCAGAGCCGCCCCTCGGCCGCCGGGGACGGCTACGACCCGACCTCGACGGCGGCCGGGAACCTCGGCCCCGAGGACGTCCTCGACACACTGGGCGACGAGGGGCGGGAGAGCCTGCTCACCCAGGTCTGCTCCCGCAGCAGGAACATCGGGGAACTGGAGGGCGTCGACGGCTCCCGGCCGTACTGCACTCCCGACGGGGTCGGCGCGGTGCTGAAGGTGTTCGGCGCGCGCGACGCCGACGGAACCGTGTCCCGGCCGACTCGCGTCGTCAGCGCCAACCAGGCGTGCCCCGCCGCCCCGTTCCTGAGCGCCTACCAGGGCGTACGGGTCGAGTGCGCCAGGCCGGGCGAGGACCTGGTCGCCGGGCTGACCGTGCCCGTCCGGGGGGACGCGCCCGCCCGGCCGGTCGTCCCGGCCGACGCGGTCACCGCCAGCGGCAGCGGCCTCGACCCGCACATCAGCCCCGAGTACGCCAGGCTCCAGGCACCGCGCGTCGCCCGTGCTCGCGGCATCTCCCAGGAGCAGGTGCTCGCGGCGATCCGGCGGCACCAGACCGGCCGCGCGTTCGGTTTCATGGGCGAGCCCGTGGTGAACGTCCTCCAGCTCAACCTGGACCTGGACGAGACCCACCCGGTCCGCCGATGAACCCGTGAGGGCTCAGCAGGTCCTCCGGTACGGCAGGGACGGCAGGTAGGTCTTCCAGTCGGCCCGTGACAGGGGGCCCAGACGCCTGCAGAGATCGGCGCGGATCTTCGCCGGGTCGATGAGGTGGGTGCGGAGCCGTCCCTCGCCGTCGACGCTCAGGACGTAGGCGGCGTCGCGGGTGAAGGCCACGGAGGTCGCGGCGCTGATGCTGCCGGCGTTCTTCTCGGCCACGTGGTAGCCGGTGAGGGGCGGGCCGAGGGGGCGTCTACGGCCGACGTCCCACAGGCGGATCCGGCCGTGACCGTCGGACGCCGCCAGCAGGCCGTCCCGGGAGAACGCCATCCTTCCCACGGGCGGCGCGCCGAGCCGGGCGGTGGACGACGGCCGCAGGGTGCGGGAGTCCCAGAACTCGACGGTGTGTTCGCGGGCGGCGGCGATCAGCCCACGGGAGTCGATCGCCTGCCCGGAGGCGAGCCCGGCGGGCGGCACCAGACGCCTGCCGGTCGCGACGTCCACCACGCCCTGGTCGACGGACGAGACCACGGTGCGGCTGTCCGGGCTGAAGAGGATCTGCGGGTCGCCGTAGAGGTTGAACCCGGCGCCCAGATCCTGCGGCGTGGCGGTCTGCCCGGTCGAGGTGGCCCGCAGCCGGCCCGTCCGGACGTCCCACAGGTCGAGGACGGTGGGCGCGTTCGCGTAGGTGAGCGTCGCCAGGGTGCGCCCGTCCGGGGAGAACGCGCCCGGCTGCTCCCTCACCAGGCGCTTGTTCGTCGTCAGCGTGAGCTTCCGGGTCGCGGAAGGGATGTCCCACAGGTCGATGCGGCCGTTGCGGCGGATGTCGGCGAGCATGCGCCCGTCGGGGGACAGCACGTAGTTCTGGTCGCTCGACAACGCCGGGATGGGCAGCGTCGCGCGCCGGGTCTTCGTCACCGGGTCCCAGACGCCCAGGGTCTGCGCGGTCTGGACGACGAGGGTGGAGCCGTCGGGGCTGAGCACGGACACGTCGAGGTACTGCTCGGGGTTGCCGACCCGGACGGTGTCGTGGATCGCGCGCAGCGAGATGACGTTGACGACGTCCCGGGCGTCCAGGCAGCGCAGGGTGCGGCCGTCGGGTCCGAACACCTGGGGCTGGCAGTCCGCGAGGTCGAACCGGAACACCGGCGCGTCCGGGTACGCCTCGATGTCCCAGACCGTGCCGCTGAGGTTGAGGTACCGGCCGTCGGGGCTGAAGCTCAGGGCGCTGTAACGCCGCATCGGCGGGATCGTGCGGGTCGCCACGTCGTTCCGGTCGAGCCGTACGATCTTCAGCGTCCGTTCGCCCTGCTGGATGGCGAGTGTCGTGCCCTGCGGGCTGACGGCCAGGCCGCTGATGTCCTCCTCGCCGAGGTCCAGATTCCGCAGCGGCACCTTCTCGCCGGTGGTGGTGTCCCAGATCTCCAGCGCGGATCCCCGGGAGCCGACCAGGTGGTTGCCGGGGGACAGGAGCGCCACGTTGAAGTGGTACGGGCGCTCCAGCAGGATCCTCCCGGTGGCGGTGTCGCGCACCAGGGCCCGCTTGGCCTGCATCGTCATGACGCGCGTGCCGTCGTGGTTCAGCTCGACGTACGGTTCGGGGACCTTGAACGTCCAGGGGCGCCGCTGCCCGGTGGTCACGTCGTACAGTTCGACGGCCCCGTCCTCGTGCAGCACCGAGATGACCTTGCCGTCACGGCTGAGGGACAGGCCCGGCTGGTGCTGCTCGACCGGCGCCCCCGGGACGGTGAACCTCCGCACGATCCGGCGCGTGTCGATGTCGGCGACCGTCACCTCGCGGCCCTTGGCGTAGGCGAGCAGCCGGCCATGGCCGCCGACGGTCCTGCCGTAGGTGCCCTCGATGCCGGGCGGCTGGTGGCTGTCCTCCTCCCACTGGTGGTACAGCGTGACCAGCGCGTCGCGGGCGTCGAACGAGCCGGGGGCCAGGGCGCCCGCGGCCACGGCCAGCCGCCGGGCGGTGACCGGGTCGACGCGGCGCAGGCCGACGGCCACCCCGGCGAGCTGGGAGCCGGTCGCCTCGTCGCGCTGGCGGGAGATGGCGTCGTTCTTCTCCGCCAGGCTCCGGCTCTGGGCCAGGGCGGTGGCGGCCGTCCCGGTCGCCAGGAGCAGCAGGACGGCCAGCGCCGCGCTCAGCAGGGACCGGTTGCGGACGCGGCGGCGGGCGGCGGCGACCGAGCCGTCCAGGTAGGCACGTTCCAGCAGGTTCAGGGTGAGGTGGCGGCGGCCCGCGACCGCCCCGGTGATGGCCTCGTCCAGGGAGGTGCCGTGCAGGAGGTCGCCGGGCTTGCGGCCGTGGTCGTTCCAGCGGCGGGCGGCGTCGGCGAGGGAGTGGTGGGCCTCCAGGGCGGCGCTCTCCTCGGCGGCCCACTCGCGCAGGCGTGGCCAGGCCCGCAGCAGCGCCGGGCTGGCGAGGCCGAAACGCCCGCCGTCGTGGACGAGGACCCCGGCCTCCGTCAGGCCCCCGAGGGCCCGGTCGAGCACCTGCCCGGGGGTCTCGGCGTCCAGGAGGTCCGGATAGGGGACGGCGCGGAACGAACCGGGGGTGCTGCCGACCATCCGCAGCAGGATGCGGGGGACCACCGCGCGGGCCTCGGGGTCGAGCCTGGCGTACGCCTGCTCGGCCGTCTCCGCGAGGGAGGGCGCGACGCCCGTGGTCGTCCCGCCGCCCTGGAGCGCGGCGGCGGCGTTGCGCCCGGCCTCCAGCGGCGCGTTGCCGATGAGGCCCTCCAGCAGCTCCCGGGCCGTGGGCCGCTCGGCGGGGTCGCGCGACAGCGCCCGCTCGACCAGCGGGACCAGCGACGAGGGCAGGCCGCCCAGGTCGGGCCGGGTGTTGAGGACCTGGTGGGCGATCGAGGGCAGGGTGTCGGCGTCGAACGGGGGCCGTCCCGTCGCGGCGAACAGCGTGATCGCGCCCCAGGCCCAGACGTCGACGGCGGCCGTGGCCTGCAGCCCCTGGAACACCTCGGGCGCCATCCAGCGGGGGGTGCCCTTCATGGCGGTCGCGCTGCGGGACATCTCCTCGGTGCGGGCGATGCCGAAGTCGATGACCCGGGGCCCGTCGGGACCGAGCAGGACGTTCGCGGGCTTCAGGTCGCGGTGCACCACGCCCGCCTGGTGGATGGAGGCCAGCGCGGTCGCGATCCCGATGGCGAGCCGGAACAGCTCGTCGGGGTGGTAGGGACCGTTGCGCTCCACCCAGGACCGCAGGTCGGGCCCGGGGACGTACTCGCTGACCAGGTACGGCGGGACGTGGTCGAGGTCGGCCTCGATCACCCGGGCGGTGCAGAACGGCGCGACCTTGCCGAGCGCGGCCACCTCCTTGCGGAGCTGGTCGCGGTAGACGTCGGTGATCGCGTCGGCGTGCAGGGCCTTGACGGCGACGCGGGCGCCGGCGGCGTCGTACCCCTCGTAGACGACGCCCTGGCCGCCGGCGCCGAGCCGTCCGGCGAGCCAGTACGCCCCGAGGTGCCGGGGATCGGTGGACTGCAGCGGTGCGGGCACGGTCATGCCTCGTCTCTGGCGGAGTCATGATCAGAGGACAGGCAGACAGTATCGTCTTTTTAAGACGGGGACGTGCGGGGGACTCGGCCCCGCCCGGTGCCCGCGCCGAACGCGCCGCACTCCCAGAGCGCCCGGACGTGGGCGATCACCTGGGGGCGCACGGCGCGCAGGGCCGCCCGGTCGTTCGCGGCGACCGGGACGGCGATGAGGGAGATCACGGCGGCGGTGACCATACGGCAGGCCAGCACGCCCCGCTCGTCGGTGACGCCCAGGAGGTCGGCGTGCACCTCGGCCATGACCTCGTGGAACCGGTCGCGGTGGGCGACGGCCCGCGGGCCCGCCGCGAACGTCTCGACCAGGCACAGGCGGGTGGAGGACCACTCGGCCTCCAGCGCCTCGAAGTAGACGGCGGCGGCCCGCTCATAGCGTTCGAGCGGGTCGCCGCCCCGCGCGCCGTCCGCCCCGAGCGCCTCGGCGATCCGCTGGAGCAGCAGTCCGGCCGAGCGGTCCAGGGCGGCCATGAAGCAGTCGAGCTTGGACCCGAACAGCCGGTAGAAGCTCAGCCGCGACACCCCGGCGCGCCGCAGGACGTCCTCGACGGAGGTCGCGGCGTACCCCTTCTCGGCCATGACCTCGGCCATCGCCTGGCAGAGCCGCCCGCGCTGTACCCGGGCCACCTCGTCCGGCGGCAACGCGTTCCGCCCCCTGGGCAGGCGGCGCGTCGTGGACATCCGCCCACTCTAGGACAGCGCCTCACCTGCCCAGAGACGGTCACGCCGCGGCGGGCCGCCCCGGGGTCAGCGCGGCGGCCACCAGCGCGGCGACGGCCGATGCCACGGCGGCCAGGACGAAGCCGTGGGTGAACCCGGTGAGGGTGTCCCGGGTCAGGCTGACCGCCGCGACGCTGGAGATGACGGCGGCCCCGAGCGAGGCGCCGAACTCGTGGAACGTGCTCACGATGCCGGAGGCGATCCCGGACTCGTGCGGGGCGACCTGGCCCAGCGCGGTCGCCGAGGCCACCACGAAGATCGCGCCCGTGCCCGCGCCGGCGACCGCCGTGCCGGCCACGACGCTCACCGGGTGCGTCGACACGGCGGGGACGGCCATGCCGAGCGCGGCGACCAGCAGCCCGGCCACCGCGAGCGCCCGCGCCCCCGCCCTTCCGACGGCCTGGCCGGTGAGGTTGGCCCCGAGCATCGTCGCCACCGCCACCGGGAGGAACAGCAGGCCGGTGTGCAGCGCCCCGTAACCCCGGGTGTGCTGGAAGTAGAAGGTGCCGAGGAAGAACACCGCGATCATCAGGGCCGTCGCCATCAGGATGAGGAACGTGCCGGTGGCCACCGGACGGCGGGTCAGCAGCGCGACGTCCATCATGGGGGACCGGGCCGTCCGCTGCCGGACCACGAACGCCAGGTAGCCGAGCCCGGCGGCGAGCACGAGCACCCCGGTCGTGGCGGTCAGCCAGCCGTGGTCCCCCGCCCGGGTCAGGGCGAAGATCAGCGCGCCGGACGAGGCGGTGACCAGCAGCGCGCCGAGCACGTCGAGCCGGGGGCGCGGCGCGGTCACCGTCTGGCGCGGCAGCAGCCGGGCCAGCGCCGCCAGGATCACCAGCCCGATGGGCACGTTGACGTAGAACACCCACGGCCAGCCGGGACCGGCGGTGAGCAGCCCGCCGAGCAGCACGCCCAGGGCCGCGCCGCCGCCGCCGAGGGCCGACCACACGCCGAGCGCCCGGTTCCGCTCGTCGCCCTCGAACAGGCCCACCACCAGCGACAGCGCCGACGGTGACAGCAGCGCCGCGCCGAGTCCCTGCGCGACCCGGCCGCCCAGCAGCACGCCGCCCGACCCGGCGAGCCCGGTCACCAGCGAGCCCGCCGTGAAGACCGCCAGCCCGGCCAGCACCACGCGCCTGGCCCCGACGAGGTCGGCGATCCGCCCGCCCAGCAGCATCAGCCCGCCGAAGGTCAGCGTGTAGGCGGTGACCGTCCAGGTCACCGCCTGGCGGGTCAGCCCCAGGTCGCTCTCCATGTGCGGGAGCGCGATGGCCACCACGGTGACGTCGAGGATCAGCATCAGCTGGGCCACACCGAGGAACCCCAGGATGCGCCACCGCCACGGATGGGCCGCCCCCGCCGCCGCCGTGGACGGCTCGCTGTCGTGTCGCGTCATCAGCGCCTCCCTTAACTCGTACTTCCATGTACGACTTGTGTCTTCGGGGAGGGTAACACGTATGCTGCTGTACGAGTTACGATGAGGATCATGAGGACGGCCCGGCCCCGGCGCGCGGACGCCGCGCGCAACATCGCCCGCATCGTCTCCGCGGCACGCTCCTGCCTGGGTCGTGACCCGGGCGCGAGCATCGACGACATCGCCAAGGCCGCCGGAGTGGGCCGGATGACGCTCTACGGCCACTTCGCCAACCGGGCCGAGCTGGTGGAGGCGGCGCTGGCCGACGCGCTGCGCGCCGGTGAGGAGGCGCTGGCGGCCGTCGACCTCACCGGCGACGCGCGCGAGGCCCTGACCCGGTTGCTGGACTCCAGCTGGGCCCTGGTCGCCGAGTCGGCGACACTGCTGACCGCGGCACAGGAGACGCTCCCCGCCGAACGCATCCGCCAGTTGCACGCCGCCCCCGCGCAGCGCGTCGAGGACCTCGTCCGCCGGGGCCAGGAGCAGGGCGTTTTCCGCACCGACCTTCCGATGACCTGGCTGGTCAACGTGGTGCACTATGTCCTGAAAGGCGCCGCCGAGGAAACCCGCGCCGAACGCCTCGAACCCGAACGCGCCGCCGAGGTCGTCACCGCGACGGTGCTCTCCGTCCTCAGCCCGCGATAACGGCGGCGAGAAGCGCGGATTTCCTCCGCGAACTCCGAGAATGCCCGCCGGCGTCGGCGCACCGCAGTTTCGGTGCCCGGTGACTGCTCAAGGTCGGGCTGGCGGGATTCGAACCCACGGCCTCCGCGACCCAAACGCGGCGCGCTACCAACCTGCGCCACAGCCCGTGCCGTCAGCATAGCCTCTTCGACGTACGGAGGGCATCGCCGTTACTGAGAGCCCATGACCCGCATCCCGCCGTCAGAGTGCGTTAGTCGAATGGCGGACCGGAACGGCAGACGGCGCGCAAAACACCTCACCGCACGGCCCGGGTGCCGGGCTGGGGGCTCGTGGGGGAGTCCGTCGGTGCGGGGGTGCGGAGGAGGGTCAGGGTGAGGGCGCAGCCGAGGGCCGCCAGCGCGGCGGCCACGGTGAAACCCGCGCGGATGCCGTTGACGTGGTCGTTCAAGGTCGGGGCCGAGCCCGTCACCGTTCCGGCGAGGACCAGCAGTGCCGTGACGCCGAGGCCGGAGCCCACGCGCTGGGCCGTGTTGACGACGCCCGCGGCGATCCCGGTGTCGGCCGTGTCGACCGCCGTCACGGCCGGGACGGTGACCCCCACGAACGCGGCGGGGAGTCCCACGCCGAGCAGCACGGCGGCGGGCAGCACGTCGATCGCGTACGCGCCGTCCACGGGCAGCCGCGCAAGCCAGCCCATCGCGACGGCCTGCAACGCCAGGCCCGTCGCCAGCACGCCGCGCGCCCCCGCCTTCTTGAGCAGGTCCGGGATCAGCGTGCGGGAGACGGCGATGTTGACCAGCGCCACCGGCAGCACCGCCAGACCCGCC
>DATADI010000008.1:0-7064 GCA_036258615.1 Thermomonospora sp.
GTCTTCGCCCGGGTCGCGGTGGGCGCGGCGGTGCTGCTGCCGCTGGCGCTGCGCGGCCGGGGCCCGCGCGGGCTGCTCGCCCTGGTGCGGCGGCACTGGCCCGCGCTCGGCGCGTTCGCGGCCCTGGAGATGCTGGTGCCCTGGTGGCTGCTGTCGGACGCCGAACGGCGGCTGACCAGCTCCATGGCCGGGCTGCTCATCGCGGCGTCCCCCATCGTCGCGGTCCTCGTGGCCCGGCTGGCGGGCGACGCGGAGCGGACCGGGTGGCGCCAGTGGACCGGCCTGGTGGTCGGTTTCGCCGGGGTCGCGGTGCTGGCCGCGCCGGAACTGCGCGGCGGCGACACCTGGTCGATCATCGAGGTGCTGCTGACCGCCTGCGGGTACGCCGTCGCCCCGCTGATCGCCGCCCGGCGGCTGCGGGACGTCCCGTCGCTGCCGATGATCGCGGTGTGCCTGACCTTCGCCGCCCTGGTCTACGCGCCCCCGGCCATCGTGACCTGGCCCGACGCGATGCCGTCCGGCGAGGTGCTGGGCGCGCTGGCGGGCCTGGCGGTGCTGTGCACGGCGATCGCGTTCCTGGTGTTCTTCGCCCTCATCCGGGAGGTCGGGCCGTCCCGGGCGCTGGTGTTCACCTACGTCAACCCGGCGGTCGCCGTCCTGGCGGGCGTGCTCTTCCTGGACGAGCCGCTGACGGCGACCATCGTGTGCGCCTTCGTGCTGATCCTGGGCGGCTCGCTGCTGGCGATGAGCCGGCGGCCCGCCGAACCGGACCCCGGGACGCCGACCACGGTACGCCCCGCCGCCCTGGAGCCGGAGACCCGCTGAGGACGCCGCTACAGGCCCACCCGCCACAGCAGCATGATCAGCGCGGACAGCAGCAGCGCGGCGGCCCCCAGCGGAGCGCGGCCCAGCACCATCACGGCGATGCCCCCGCCCACGGCGGCCAGCGAACCCACCGTCATGGTGCGCCCGCTCGTCCGCTGCTCGTCCATGGCCTCCACGGCCTCTGGGGTTTTTGGGGTTTCCGGGGTCCCCGTGGTCTCCGGGGTCCCCGGGGCTTCCGGGGGCCGGAGCGGCGGCGGCTCGCGGGGCTCCCGTAGCTCGCGTTCCCAGAGGTCGAAGTCGTCCGGCACGCCCATGGGACTCCTGACCGTCGGCGCGGAGTCGAGTGCTCCGCTTTCCTTGCTGTATGCCCACGTGATCCGGTGCGCATGGCCCAAATTGGGCGACGGGGTGCGGAGGCGGTCGTCCCGGTTGCTAGGCTGCGCAGGAGCCCGGGGAAGCGGTCACTTGCCGTGTCCGGGCGGTACCAGTCGAGGTGAAGGGGTCCCACCGTGAAGAAGCTCATCGTGCTGGCTGTCATCGCTCTCGGCGGCCTGGTGGTCTGGCGCCGTCTCCAGCAGGACCGCGCGGAGCTGGACCTGTGGACCGAGGCCACGTCCTCCGACAGCTGACCTGATCCGGGGGCACGTCCCCCGTTCCGCACGGCCGCCCGGTGCTCCGCGCACGGCGGGGCCACGGGAGCGGATCGGCCGCCGTCGGTGCCGCCGGTCCCTCGGCCGCCTTCGAGGACGCGGCCCGTTCAGGGCCGGTGACCGTCGTGCGTCACCGGCCGGACGGGCCATGCCCTCGCTTTTTCGTATCGGTGCCGTTGTGCGCCGGTACCCGTCCAGGCCCGTGGCCGGACCTGGACGGGTGACTCGTGCCGCAGGGCTCGTGCCTCAGGTGATGGGCGCCTCCCACGCCAGGCGCCAGGTCTCCGGGCCGACGACGCCGTCGACCGTCAGGCCCTTCTCGCGCTGGAACGCGCGGCAGACCTCCTCCGACCGCGGCCCGTACTCGCCGTCGGCGTCCAGCCGCCAGCCGCGCCGCCTCATCTGCCGCTGCCAGGTCCGCACGTCGTCCCCGCTCATGATCGGGGGCTGGGTGAGGAACCGGCCCGGCCAGCGCGGCGCCTTGGTGCCGGGGTCGCTCGGCTTGGGGTCCTCCTTGCCGTCGTAGGCCGGGCGGCCGTACCCGGCGATCACGCTCGCCGAGCGGACGCGGCGCTTGACCGCGTCACCGGTGTTGGCCTCGATGGTCTGGACCCGGCCGCCGCCGAGCGCCTTCTCCACGATGCCGACGTGGTCGATGCGGCCGATCTCGTTGGTGCCGTGCCAGTCGAAGAACACGATGTCGCCGGGCTTGGCGTCGTTGACGTTGGCCACGGTGCCCTTGAACCACCGGTCGATCTTCCGGAAGTCGTCGGCGTGCCAGACGGTGTACGCCCGGTCCCCGCCGGGCAGGACGGCGTCGGCGTTGCCGGTCTTGCGGGCCCAGTAGGTGATGGCCATGTCGCACCACGGCGCCCGTAGGAACTCGTCGCCGTGCCGCTCGGCGTAGGCGCGGGTGAACTTGTTGGGCCGCCCGGACAACCCGAGGTCGGCGCGGGCCGCCGCCAGCATCCCCTTCGCGGTTCCCACGTCAGACCCCCTCGCCCCGGTGGATGCCGTCCTCGTCGGGCGGACCGTACAACTCGGTGAGGATCTCCTCCTCGTCCTCCTCGGTGGCCCGGTGGACGTTCGGGTTCACGTCCACCTCGTCCATGTGATCGATCTCCGCCGAGCCGTCAGGCTCGTTGGGTTCGGACATGTCGCTGTCTCCTGGTGTGTGGTGGGGGAGACGGCACCGGCCGGGAGCCCGGGAGGTTTTCACGACTCCAGGACGTGCCGCCTGGATCGAACTGCGGTGCTCGTTGCGCCCGTGGTGGCATGCCGGCACACGAGGATCACGCCCTCGCCCCCGTGCGACCCGACCCGCTCCCCTCCGGAGCGCGGCAATCTACACATCCATCATCTGCCCGGCGCGCCGGACCTGTCAGGCGATTGCGCTAGGTCAGACCCTGGCGACACATTGTTCTCACAGATCCCGTCCAACCCGCCGCCCCCGCCCCACCGTGTACGATCGTTCGCGGTCTCACGAGACCAGGGGGCCTTAGCTCAGTTGGTAGAGCACCGGCTTTGCAAGCCGGGTGTCAGGGGTTCGAATCCCCTAGGCTCCACCCAGGTCAGCGCCCCTTCGGCCGGGAACTCCCCCGTCCGGTCCCCTGTGTTGGGAGACGATCGGGAGACGGCGCGTCCCTCGTCCTGGTGGGCCGGTCGCGGAAATGTGGATGATCTTGGCGGGCGGGGGTCGGTAGGGTGCGTGCCACGGTGGCGTCGGGCCGCCGTGGGCGACGGGAAGACGCGAGATGAGCGACGCTGCCGGAGGGGTTCGCCATCCGGAACGGCTGGAGGAGCGGCATCCGTTCCGGCAGTGGAAGACCTGGCGGATCCCCGGCGCCGAGCTGACCCTGACGGGCTACTCGCGCGCCAACGACAAGACCTTCTTCCACGTGCCGGAGCTGAGGTGCGCTCTGGACGCGGGGCTGGCCGAGGGCCGGAGGGTCGAGACGGTGTTCCTGACCCACACGCACCTGGACCACTCCAAGGACCTGGACTTCCTGGCGGTCGCGGACACCGGTGTGGACGTCTACGTTCCCGCCGAGGCCCTGCCCTACGTCGAGTCGTACCTGCGTGCCACGACGGAGTTGAACCACGGGCGCGTTTCGACTCGGCGCGGGCGGGCGCCGGGGCGCGGCTGCACGGCGTGCGGCCGGGTGAGGAGTTCTCCTTCGGCAGGCGCCGCCACAGCGTGCGGGTCGTGGGCTGCCGTCACAAGGTGCCGTGTGTCGGGTACTGCTTCTCCGAGACCCGGACCGTTCTGACACCCGAGTACGAGGAGCTGAGGTCGTCGCTGGCGGCGGCCGGGCGCGGCGAGGAGTTCGGGCGGCTCGTCGCGCGGCGGCGGCGTGCGGGTGCCGAGGTCGACCGGGAGGTGAGGCGGCCGTTGTTCGCCTTCCTCGGGGACACCGACGCGGGGGTCTTCGAGGAGAACCCCTGGCTCTTCGAGTATCCCGTCATCGTCACCGAGTGCACCTACCTGGGGGACGAGCATCTCGACCGCGCCGAGCGGATCGGGCACACGGTGTGGAGCAGGCTCCGGCCCGTCGTCCGGGCGCATCCGGGGAACCTCTTCGTGCTGACCCACTTCAGCCTCCGCCACTCGGACCGCGAGATCCTGGACTTCTTCGACCGGGAGCTGGCGGACGCCGGTCTGGGCAACGTGGTCGTCTGGGCGCATCCGGACAGCCGGATGCCCGAGCAGCACCAGCGGGGCGGCTGACGTCTCTTCCTGCCGAGTGGACCGATGGCTCGGCGATGGCGCCGTGCGTCCGCGATCCTGAGGAGATGACGCTGGCCCCTCACCCCGGTGCGGGCGAGGGGGCAGCGTGCTTCATGGCGGGCCGGTCCGCGGAGCCGGCGGGAGCGGGAGGGTGGCCGTCGCCACACTCCCGTCCGTGGGCGGCGCGGGGCATGGGCGGCGGGAGGCGCTGCGAGTAGCCTGCCCTCCCGTCTCCGCGCCGCACCGCCGCTTCCCTGGCCGGGGTCTCAGGGCTCCGGTCCTGAAACCCCGGCCGCTGCCCGGGTGGTGGCGGGAACCGGGGGAATGGTCGAGACGCCCCCACTCCGGGCGCACGGGTCACATCGGCCCGATGTGTCCCGCAGGGTGTGCCACAGGGTAGGAGGGAGAGGTCACCGGACGGTTATCACGCGGTTATCGCCGCTGGGAACGGTCCGATATGGACATTTATGCTGTCGAAACAGCGAAGTTCGACGGAAGTGTCAGGGTCGCAGGGGGGTGCTTCGTGCACGTGTGGGTGCTGGGACCGAGGCTTCGGGTCGAGGACGACCGAGGCCACCCGGTCGAGATCTCCCGGCTCCAGGTGCGCAGGCTGCTGACGCTCCTGGCACTGGACGCCGGTCGGCCGATCCCGGCCGCCACCCTGACCGAGCGGCTCTGGCCCGAGGGCGGTGACCCGGCGAACTCGCTGAAGCAGGCCGTCCACCTCGCGCGCCGCTCCCTTCCCCCGGGCACCCTGCACACCGAGGGCGGCGCCTACCGGCTGGACGTGGAGGGCTACCTGGACGTCCGGGAGTTCCGGGGCCTGGCCGAACAGGCACGCCTCCTGCACGACCAGCGTCCGGCCGAGGCCATCGGCATGGCGCACCGGGCGCTGGCGCTGTGGGGGTCGCCGCCGCTCGGGGACATGCCCGACAGCCCGGCCGCCGAGCAGGAACGGCACGCCCTGCTCGGTGAGCGCAGGGAGCTGAGGGAGGAACTCGCGGAGATGCTGCTGGACGCCGGGCGGCACCGCGAGCTGGCCCGCATGGGCCCGGCGTGGCTGAACGACGATCCGTTCAACGAGCACCTGGCCGGTCATGTCATGCTCGCCACCTACCGCAGCAACCGGAAGATCGAGGCCCTCCGGATCTACGAGGCCCTGCGCGACGAGCTGAGCCCCACGCTGCCCGGGATCTGGCTGCAGCGGATCGCCGAGCAGATCGGCGAGGACGGCCACCACGTCCAGTGGCGGCAACGTCCCCGGGAGCCGTCGCCGGAGGCGGTCGCCGAACGTCTCGGCATCGACACCACCACCGCGACCCCGGCGCGCATCTACGACTACCTCCTCGGCGGGCGGCAGAACTTCGAGGCCGACCGGCGCGCGGTGCGCACGCTGCTGCACGGTGCCCCCCACGTGCGCGACCTGGCCCGGCAGAACCGTGCCCTGCTGCGCCGGGCGGTCCGGGTGCTGGCCAAACGCGGGGTCCGCCGGTTCCTGGAGATCGGTTCGGGCCTGCCGACCGTGGACAGCGTCCACCAGGTCGCCCAGCGCGTCACCCCCGACGCCCGGGTCGTCTACGTCGACAACGATCCGCTGGTGCACCAGCACGCGAGCGAACTGCTGCGCGGCACACCCTCGGCGGCCCTGGTGGACGCCGACATGCGGGTGCCGGCCGGCATCGTGGACGCCCCCGAGACCCGCGCGCTGCTGGACACCTCCGAGCCGGTCGCGGTGCTGCTGCTCGTCGCGCTGGAGTTCCTGGACGACGTCGAGGCCGAGGACCTCATCGACGTCCTGCTCGCCGCGGTGCCGTCCGGGAGCCATCTCGTCGTCTCGCACACCACGACCACGGGGTCGGACCCGCGGGCGCTCGCCGCGGTACGTGAGGCGTCCAGCCAGGCCAACGCCGCCGTCTACCCGCGCAGTGCGGAGGAGATCGCGGCCTTCTTCACCGGCACCGAGCTGCTGCCGCCGGGTGTCGTGGACGCCGTCAACTGGGGGACCGGCACGCCGGTGCCCGTGTCGGAGCTGCGCGTGCTCGCCGGGGTCGGACGCAAGCCCTGAACCGGACCGGACCGAGGTCACGGTGAGTGACGGCCGGCCGGTGCGTCCCCCTTGCTCCCCGGTGGGTTTGTTGTATGCGTGGGCGCCAATGCTCTCAAGGGTGTTTCCGGGGTTATTGTCTAGTTCATGGGGAGTGTGGAGCTGGAGGGAGCCTCGGGCGACGGGTCGGAGCCGGACGCGCGTTTCACGTTCGCCAATGAGCGGACGTTTCTGGCGTGGAATCGGACCGCGTTGGCATTGGTCGTCGCGGGGCTCGCGATCGTTCAGGTGCTGCCGCCGTTCGCCGGGCTGCCCTGGGGACGGCACCTTCTGGCGCTGCCGCTGATCGGGCTCGGCGCCGTCCTGCCGGTGGGGTCGTACGTCGAGTGGCGCCGCAACCAGCGGGCGCTGCGGCAGGGGCGCCCGCTGCCCCGGTCGGCGCTGCCCCGGGTGATGGTGGTCGTCATCACGGGGGTCGCGGTGGCGGCCACCGCGCTGGTCGTGGCGCCGAGCTGACATGGGAACCGGCGACCGTGATGACGCGGCCCCCGGTCCGCGGCGGGACCCGGGGCTGGCCTACGAGCGCACCGAACTGGCCTGGATGCGCACCACCGTGTCGCTGCTCGCCCTGGGGGCCGCGGTGGTGAAGATGGCGCCGGTCGCCGGCCTGGTGATGCTGGCGATGGGGGCCTGCGCACGGTGGGGTGTCAGGGGCTGACGGCCAGGAAGAGGAAGCTCGCGAAGAGGACCAGGTGGACGCCGCTCTGCAGGAGCGTGGCGCGGCCGGGGACGATCGTCAGGGTCGTGACGGCGACGG
>DATADI010000009.1:0-9853 GCA_036258615.1 Thermomonospora sp.
GCTTCGGCGGTGGTGGCTTCGGGGGTGGTGGCTTCGGGGGTGGGGGTTTCGGAGGGAAGGACGGGAGGCCGCCTCGCCCCGGGCTGCCGATCCCGTGCTTCACCGGGACGCTGGTGTGCTTCACGTGTGGGCTCTACCAGCCCAAGTGGAGCAAGCACCACGGCAAGTCCTGCGGCAAGCGCTGCTGGTGCACCCGGCACTGTGACGACTGCGGGGACCCGGGCTGCGGCGACTGCTGCCGTTGTTGCGAATGCTGCGACTGCAACTGCTGAGACGGCGTACAGCACGCCCTGCGCGGGGCACCCGTACGCGGCCGTATGGTAGGGGGCGCCCCTGTCCTCACATGGAGATGTCCCGCGTCCACATCATGAGCACTTCCACCGCGCGCCTCGGCGTCACCAGGGCCCTCGCCGCGATCCTCATCGCCTTCGGGGCAGCCCTGGCCGCGCCCGCCGTCGCCCATGCCAGCCCGGTCGACGGGTCCCGTCACAGCGCGCTCGCGGTCTCCGCCGAGACCGGGCACCGGGCGACCGTGGCACCGGTCGCCGAGGAGCCCTCCCCTAAGGAGAAGTCCGGTTCCGGGGGAGCGGCCCGGTGGCTCATGATCGGAAGCGGGCTGCTGCTCGGCCTGGGCATCGGGTTCGTGTTCGTGTTCATGCGCAAGGGGCCGTCCTCCGGTGAGTGAGGGCGTGGCACGGGTGACGCGCGCGGCGGTGGTCGCCGCACTGGTGGCGGCGGGCTCACTGGCGGCGGCGCTCGTCCTCGGCGGCGCGGTCACCGAGGAGGTCATCCCGGGACTTGGGGACGCGGGGCCGCTGACCCGCTGGGGACTGCCCACCGCCCGTACCGTGATGGACCTGGCCGCCACCCTCACCGTGGGTGCGCTGCTGGCCGCGACGGTGCTGCTGCCGCTGGACACCGCCGGAGGCGGGGGACGGCTGTCCACCGACGCCACGGTGTACCTGCGCGCCTCCTCGTGGCTGGCCGCCGGATGGGCCGGTGCGGCGGCGGCGACCCTGGTCTTCACCGTGTCCGACGTGCTCGGCGAGCCGGTCGAGCAGGTCGTCACCGGGAACCGGCTGTCCGGCTACGTCGGTGACCTGCCGCAGGGCACCGCGCTGATGCTGGTGATCCTGATGGCGGTGCTCGTGGCGCTCCTGGCCCGGACGACCGCCACGCCGAACGGGGCGATGGGCCTGCTGGCGCTGTCCATGGTGGCGCTGCTGCCGCCGCCCCTGACCGGGCACTCGGCCTCGGCCGCCAACCACTCGGTGGCGGTGACCGGGCTGGCCATGCACGTCGCCGCCGTGGCGCTGTGGGTGGGCGGGCTGGTCATGCTCGGCCGTCACGCGCTGACCGGCGGGAAGCGCCTGGACGTCATGGCCGACCGGTTCAGCCGGATGGCGCTGTGGTGCTACGTCGCCGTCGGGGTGAGCGGGCTGGCCAACGTGATCGCCCGGCTGCCCGACCCGGCCGAACTCCTCACCAGCGAGTACGGCAACCTCGCCCTGGCCAAGATCGTCGCGTTCGGTGCGCTGGGCTGGTTCGGCCACTGGCACCGCAGCCGCACGCTGCCCGCGCTCGCCGACCGGCGGCCCGGCGCGTTCGCCCGGCTGGCCACCGCCGAGGTCGCAATCATGGCCGGGGTCATGGGGCTCGCGGTGGCGCTGGCCCGCACCGCGCCGCCCGCGCCCGCCACCGACGAGGACGCGGCCGAGGTGCTGCTGGGCTTCCCGATCCCGCCGGAGATCACCCTGGGCCGCGTCGCGACCCTGTGGAAGTTCGACTTCTTCTTCGCCGTGCTGGTCGTGGTGCTCGGCGGGCTGTACGTCGCGGGGCTGGTCCGGCTGCGGCGGCGCGGCGACCGCTGGCCGGTGGGCCGTACCGTGGCCTGGTTCGTCGGGCTGCTGACCATCGTGCTGGTGACCCAGTCGGGGCTGTCGCGGTACTCGCCGGTCCTGTTCAGCATGCACATGGTCCAGCACATGGTGCTGTCGATGCTGACGCCGATCTTCCTCGTGCTGGGCGCGCCGGTGACGCTGGCGCTGCGCGCGCTGCGCCCGGCGGCCCTGCGCGGCGACCGCGGGCCCCGCGAGTGGATCACGGTTCTGCTGCACAGCCCGTACGTCAAGGTGCTGACGCATCCGGTGGTGGCCGCCGCGCTGTTCGTGGTGAGCACCTTCGCGCTGTACTTCACCTCGCTGTTCGAGAACGCGATGCGCAGCCATCTGGGGCACATCGCGATGGAAATCCACTTCCTCGCGGTGGGGCTGCTGTTCTTCTGGGTGCTCATCGGAGTGGACCCGGCTCCGCGCAAGGTCCCCCATGTGGCGAAGCTGCTGGTGCTGTTCGCGACGATGCCGTTCCACGCCTTCTTCGGCCTGGCGCTGATGAACCTGGGGGAGCCGATCGCCGACGGCTGGTACCGGGCGGTGCACCCCGAGTGGGCCGGGTCGATCCTGGCGGACGAGCACACCGGCGGGGCCATCGCCTGGGGCTTCGGGGAGATCCCGACGTTCATCGTGCTGCTGGCGCTGGTCGGGCAGTGGTTCATGGACGACCAGCGCACGGCGCGCCGCAAGGACCGGCAGTCCGACCGGGCGGTGGCGCGCTCCGAGGACGACGAACTGGCCGTCTACAACGCCCGCCTCGCCAAGATGGCCGAACGCGCCGAGCGCTCCGGCACTGAGCGTTCCCGGCGGCCCGGGCGGTCCGAGCGGTCCGGCGGGGCCGAGCCGTCGGACGGGGCGGAGCCGGTGGCCGGGGCGGCGGCGGAGGGGTCCGAGGGCGGCGAGGACGAGAGCCGGTAGCGAGATCCCCCACGAGAGCTACCCGGATCGCGCTTGTGGGGGACGCCCTGGTCAGGGCGGTCTGCCAGGATCGGTGACGTGCTGTGGCGACGACTCCTCGAGCGGATCACCTGGCAGCGCTGGGCCTATCTGGTCATGGGCGGCGCGCTGCTCATGCCGTACTGGTTCCTGGCGTGGGTGACCGTCCCGCTCGTGCCCCTGCCGGGCGGCGGGCGGGTGGACGAGGTGCTGGCCGTGCTGCTGGCGTTCCTGCTGCCCGCCGTGGCGACCTTCGTCACCGGGGTGGTCCCGGCGGTGCGGGTGCTGGAGGCGGCGGCGATCCGCGAGCTGGTCGGGGGCCGGCTCGGGAGCCGCCCGGTGGGGCCGTCCGCCGACCTGCCGACCCGGCTCCGCACCGCCACCTGGTACTCCCTGCACCTGCACGTCGGCGTGGTGATCAGCGCGATGAGCCTGGCCGCCCCGCCGATGGCGGTGGTGCTGCTGGTGTTCCCGCTGCTCGACCCGGGGGCCCCGGTGGGCGCGCTGGAGCGCTACCAGGGCGGCGTGGCCGAGTACCTCGCCCCGGGTGCGGGCCTGCTGCTGCTGGCGGCGGTGCTCGGCCTGATCGTCGCGGTGGGGGAGATGATGGCGCGGTCCGCCCCGCTGCTGCTCGGCCCGTCGCCCGCCGAGCGGCTGGCCGAGGCCGAGCGCCGCGCCCACCGGCTCGCCGAGCGCAACCGGCTGGCCCGTGAGCTGCACGACTCGGTGGGGCACGCGCTGAGCGTGGTCACCCTGCAGGCCGCGGCGGCGGGCCGGGTGATCGACAGCGACCCCGACTTCGCCCGGCAGGCCCTCGGCGCCATCGAGGAGTCCGCCCGCCGGGCCCTGGAGGACCTCGACCATGTCCTCGGCCTGCTGCGCGAGGAGCCGTCGGCCAAGGCCCCGCAGGCCACGCTGGGCCAGCTCGACGGCCTGCTCGACCAGACCCGGCTGGCCGGGGTGGCGCTGGACGCCCGGGTCGGGGACGGCCTCGACCAGGTGCCCGCCGCGGTCTCCCGCGAGGCGTACCGGATCGTCCAGGAGGGCCTGACCAACACCCTGCGGCACGCCGGCAAGGTGCCCGTCACGCTGCGGATCGAGACCCGCGGCGACCGGCTGGAGGTGGAGATGAGCAACCCGCTGAACCGCCCGCCCGGCGAGCGGCCCCCGCGCCGCACCGGCGGCGGCAGCGGCCTGAACGGCATCCGCGAGCGCGTCACCGTGCTGCGCGGCCGGATGCGGGCCGGCCCCGAGGAGGACCGCTGGCACCTGGAGGTCTCGTTGCCGCTACGGTCGGGCGGGTGAGCGACGACATGACCATCGACGTGCTGCTGGTGGACGACGAACGGCTGATCCGCGCGGGCCTGCGCGCCATCATCGACGCCGAGCCCGACATGCGGGTCGTCGGCGAGGCCTCCGACGGCGCCGAGGTCCCCGCCGAGGTGGCCCGGCGACGCCCCCACGTGATCCTGATGGACGTGCGGATGCCCAAACTGGACGGCATCCAGGCCACCCGCCGCATCCTGGCCGCCTCCGCCGACCCGCCCAAGGTCGTGGTGGTCACCACCTTCGAGAACGACGAGTACGTCTACGACGCCCTGCGCGCCGGTGCCAGCGGCTTCCTCCTCAAACGCGCCCGCCCCGAGGAGATCCTGCAGGCCGTCCGCATGGTCGCGCACGGCGAGACCCTCCTGTTCCCCGCCGCCATCCGCGACCTCGCCGCCGCCCACGGCCCCGCCGGCGGCTCCGGCGCCCCCTGGCACGACCGGCTCACCGAACGCGAGGCCGACGTCCTCCGCCTCATGGCCAAGGGCCGCTCCAACGCCGAGATCGCCCAGGAGCTCTTCGTCAGCCCCCAGACCGTCAAGACCCACGTCGGCAACGTCCTCGCCAAACTCCAGGCCCGCGACCGCACCCAGGCGGTCATCTTCGCCTACGAAACCGGCTTCATCACCCCCCACTGATCCCCAACGACCCACCGACGCCACGAACCACTGGGTTGTTCAGCTGGGGGCGTACGGGGGGCGGGGGGCGAGGGTGGTGGGGTAGGTGTGGGGACATGCGGGAGTTTCGGTTCGGATTCAACTTTTTCGACATTCCGTCGCGGGAGACGTTCGTCGAGGTCTGCCGGAAGGCGGAGGGGCTGGGGTACGACGTGGCGCTGGTGCCCGATCATCTGGGGGCTCCGGCGCCGTTCCCGACGATGGTGGCGGCGGCCGAGGCCACCGAGCGGCTGCGGGTGGGGACGCTGGTGCTGAACGTGCCGTTCTGGAACGCGCACCTGCTGGCCCGGGAGGTGGCGACCACGGACGTGCTCACCGGGGGCCGGGTCGAGCTGGGGCTGGGGTCGGGCCACATGAAGTGGGAGTTCGACGCCGCCGGGCTGGAGTGGCGGCCGTTCGGCGCCCGCGCCGAGCTGCTGGAGGAGACGATCGAGGAGCTGGGGCGGCTGTTCGCGGGGCCCGACTACCCCGAGCGGGCGGGGCTCCGGGAGACCTACGGGGTGGCGGAGCTGAAGCCCGTCCAGCGGCGGGGCTTCGGCGGGTCCGGTCCGCCGCTGCTGGTCGGCGGGACCGGCGACCGGGTGCTGCGGCTGGCGGCCCGGTACGCCGACATCGTCTCGTTCGGCGGCGCGTACCAGGTCAAGGGGAAGCCGCCGGGCACGTTCCGCATCGGGACCGCCGCCGAGGCCGAGGACCGGGTGCGGTTCGTCCGCGGCCTGCTGGGCGACCGGGCGGACCAGGTGGAGTCCAGCGTGCTGGTCCAGGGCGTCATGGTGACGGACGACCGGCGGGCGGAGGCCGCGAAGCTCGCGGCCGGGCCGTTGGCGCCGATGACCGCCGAGGAGATCCTGGAGACGCCGTTCCTGATGCTCGGCACGCCCGCGCAGCTGGCCGAGCAGCTCGTCGAACGGCGTGAGCGTTTCGGGTTCTCCTACATCACCGTGCACGGCCCCTACCTGGAGGCGCTGGGCCCGGTGATCGAGCGACTCCGCTGACCGATCGGGCTGGACCACACCCCTGCCCGCGCTCCACCATCGGGGACATCCCGAAAGGGAGGGCATTCCCTGGCGAGAGTATCGGCACGGCTGGGGCGAGTCGGGGGGATCGGGGTGGGCCGAGGGGCATAAGCGAGCCCTTGGCCCACCCCGATCCACCATCGAGGACTTCCCGAGAGGGAGGACGTTCCCTGGAGCATCGGCGCGGCCGGGGGACCTGGCCTGGATGCTCGGGGTGATCGGCGTGGGCCGAGGGGAATAAGTGAGCCCTTGCGTCGGAGGAGCCGAACGCGATTCTATTGGGGGGCGGGCGTGTGGCCCGCGTCACGAGCGGCTTCGGGAAAGGACGAGGATGGGCGCGACGTCACCGGATCGCACGGCGCACTGGCCGGCCGGGCTGCCACGGTCCCTGGAGTACCCCGACGTGCCGGTGGGGGCGATCCTCGCGGGCGCGGCGCGGCGGTGGGGGGACCGGACCGCCTTCCACTACGCGGGGGCGGACCTGTCGTACACGGAGCTGGCGGCGCGGGCGGCGCGGTTCGCGCACGGGCTGCGGGAGCGGGGCATCGGGCGCGGGGACGTGGTGGCGCTGCACCTGCCCAACCTGCCGGAGTTCCCGGTCGCCTACTACGGGACGCTGCTGGCGGGGGCGACGTTCTCGCCGTGCAACCCGCTGCTCCCGCCGGACGACCTGGCGTTCCAGCTCGCCGACTGCGGGGCGGTCGCGGTGGTGACGCTGGACTTCGTCGCCGCGCCGCTGGCCCAGGCCCTGGACCGCACCAAGGTGCGCACCGTGATCGTGACGGGCCTGGCGGACGGGCCGGTGGACGTCGCCGGGCTGTGCGACGGGGCGTTCGCCGCCTGTGGCGTGGACTTCGCCGAGATCGGGGCGGGGCACCCGGACTCGCCCCCGCACACGGACCTGGACCCGGCGACGGACCTGGCGCACATCGCGTACACCGGCGGCACCACCGGCCGGTCCAAGGGCGTCATGATCACCCACCGGAACGCGGTCGTCAGCTCGCTGCAGTACGCGTGCTGGGGCGCGGGCGCGGTCCCGGCGCTGGACGAGGCGGGCGGCCTCGTCCTGGACCAGGTCGGCTCGCCCGAGGAGTTCCCGGTCCGGCTCGGCACCGGGACGCTGGTGAACGTCGCGCCGTGGTTCCACGCGATGGGCACCATCGGGTACCTCAACATGCCGTTGCTGAGCGGCACCACGATCGTGATCCATCCCCGGCTGGACGTCCCGGCGTTCCTGGCCGACATGGAGCGGTTCCGCGCCACGGGGCTCGGCGGGGCGCCCGCGCTGTTCTCGGCGCTGATGGCCGACCCGTCGTTCGAGACCCGCGACCTGTCGTCGGTCCGCGGGATCTCCTCGGGGGCCGCGCCGCTGCCGGTGGAGATGCTGAACCGGCTGGGGGCCAGGTTCCCCGAGGCCACCATCGTCGAGGCGTACGGGCTCACCGAGGTCACCATGGGCGTCACCGCGAACCCGCCGCACCGCTCGGGCGACCGCAGGCCCGGCACGGTGGGCGTCCCCGTGTTCGACTCCCGGGTCAAGCTGGTGCCGCCCGACACCGAGCGGGTGGACGACGCGACCCCGGGCCTGCCGCCGGGCGAGGAGGGCGAGGTGTGCGCCAAGGGCCCCCAGGTCATGGCGGGGTACCTGAACCGGCCGGAGGAGACCGCCGCCGTGCTGGGCGAGGACGGCTGGCTGCGCACCGGGGACATCGGGGTCCTGGACGAGGACGGCTTCCTGTCCATCGTGGACCGCAAGAAGGACATGCTGATCTACAAGGGCTACAACGTCTACCCGCGCGAGCTGGAGGAGATCCTGTTCACCCATCCCGCCGTGGCCAACGCCGCCGTGGTGGGCCGTCCCGACGCCGAGGCGGGGGAGCTGGCGACGGCGTTCGTCGTCCGCGCGGGCGAGGTGACCGGGGAGGACCTGATCTCCTACGTCGGCGAACGGGTGGTGCCGTACAAGCGGCTGCGGGAGGTCGTCTTCGTGGACGAGATCCCGGTGTCGGCGGCGGGCAAGGTGCTCAAGCGGGAGCTGCGCGAGCGGCTCGGCTGACGGCGCTCAGCCGCCGGGAAGCTGGCCGAGGGTGACGTTGACGGTGGTCCTGGAGTCACCGCGCAGCAGTTCCACCTTCGCCACCTGACCCGGCTTGAGCGCGGCCAGCACCTGGGACAGGGCGGCCTGGGTGGGCGTGGGCGTGCCGTTGACGGCGACGATGACGTCACCGGCGCGGATCCCCGCCTTCTCGGCGCCCTGCCCCCGGCTCACGCCGACCACCTCGACCCCCGCGGGCTCGCCGCTGTCGAGGTCGACCACCGTGCGGACGGTGACGCCGAGCGCGGCGCGCCCCGAGTTGGTGACCCTGCCGTCCCGGATGAGCTGCGGGACGATGCCGCGGACGGTGGCGCTCGGCGTGGCGAACCCGATGCCCGGGGCGGCCCCGCCGCGCGGGTCGTTGGCGGCGGCGGTGGGGATGCCGATCACCTCGCCGTCCAGGGTGACCAGGGCGCCCCCGCTGTTGCCGGGGTTGATCGCCGCGCTGGTCTGGATGGCGTCGGCGATGGTGGCCCCGGGGAAGTCGCCCTCCCGGCCGGTGGTCACGCTGCGGCCGGTCGCCGAGACGATGCCGTTGGTGACGCTGCCGGACAGCCCCAGCGGGTTGCCCATCGCCAGCACGAGCTGCCCGACCCGCAGCTTCGTGGAGTCGCCGAACCGCGCCGGGGGCAGCGTCCCGCCGCTCACCCGGACCACGGCCAGGTCGTCGGCGGCGAACGCGCCCACCAGCCGGGCCTCCAGCGGCCGTCCGCCGCTGGCGGGGACGACCCGGATCCGGTCGGCCCCGGCGACCACGTGGGCGTTGGTGACGATGTGGCCGCCGCGGTCGTACACCACCCCGGAGCCCTCGGCGGTGCCGGTGTCGATCTGCACCACCGACGGCAGCACCTTCTGGATCACCTGCTCGAACTGCCGCTCCAGCGCGGCGGTGCCCGGCGCGGCGGTGACGGTGGCGGTGTCGGGATCGGGGTCGGCGCCACGCGGGCGCGGCTCGGCGTCCCCGCCCCCGCACCCGGCGGCCCCCGCCGCCAGCACCGCCCCGAGGACGACCGCGCATCCGGTCCGTCCCAGCCTGTCGACTGTCGCGTTCATGCCTGTCGTTGTCCCCGTCAGGCGCGGCTCAACCGGAGGGCGGCGCGGGATCCGTGAGCGGGGACCCAGGAGTCCGGGCCCCCTGGCTGATCGCGGACACTTGATCGGCGTCACCCCGAACTCACGGACGGTCACCGAGCCGTACCGTGAGCACCGCCAGCGCAGGTGGAAGTCCACGTCTGCCGTCCGGGCGGTGACGAGCGGCGGCACCGGTTCGTGCCACATGCCCTCGCGGAACCTCTCGAAGCCGTCGGCGCCCGACTGCTCACCCACCAGGGACAGCCGCGACGCCCCCTCGCCGGGACCACGGCGGCAATCCTCCTCCCCGCCGGTGCGCCCCCTACCTGTAACGGGGTCTTACGCCTGGTTTACCTGTGATTCGTTAGAAAGGACCCGTCAGAGGCGTACGTACCGATCGGGGGATCATGGACGCTGTGACTCTGTCCGAGCTGCGCAAACCGCGGGCCTATCCGGCGGTGTCGGTGACCGCCCCGGCCCGGCGGCGCCCGATCCGGCCGGAGCGGCTGCTCGCCGAGGTCCGCCGCCGCCTGGACGCCGACGACCGGGTGGCGCCCGGCGCGGCCGAGGAGGTGGTGCGCGGGTTGCGGCTGGCCCTGGCGGAGGCGGACCTGGACCGTCCCCGCGACGGGCTCGTCCTGTTCGCGGCCCCGGACGGGGAGCACCACGCGTTCCCGCTCGACCAGCCGGTGGAGGAGCGCATCGTCGTCGACCACGCGTTCGCGATCCGCGACCTGGTCGCCGCGCACAGCCGGACCACCCGGCACTGGCTGGTGGTCCTGTCGGACGCGACGGACACCGCGCGCCTGTGGGACGGCCGGTCCGACGAGCTGACCGAGG
>DATADI010000010.1:0-4515 GCA_036258615.1 Thermomonospora sp.
GGTCGGCCGCGCGGCCACCGCCTCGCTCAGGCGGGCGGAACCGCCAGGCCCTGCTCGGCCGCCCAGCGCCGCAGCTCCTCGGCCGCGGCCTCCTTGCCGATCACCCCGCGGTCCAGCCGGATGTCCAGCAGGTGCTTGTACGCCCGGCCCACCAGCGGGCCCGGCGTGATGCCGAGGATCGCCTGGATCTCGTTCCCGTCCAGCTCGGGACGGATCTTCGCCAGCTCCTCCTCCTCGGCGAGCCGCGCGATCCGGGCCTCCAGGTCGTCGTACGTGCGGCGCAGCCGGTCGGCCTTGCGCCTGTTGCGGGTGGTGCAGTCGGCGCGGGTCAGCTTGTGCAGCCGGTTCAGCAGGTGCCCGGCGTCGCGGACGTAACGCCGCACCGCCGAGTCGGTCCACTCGCCGGTGCCGTACCCGTGGAAGCGCAGGTGCAGCTCCACCAGCCGCGACACGTCGGCGACCACGTCCTTCGGGTACCGCAGCGCGGTCAGCCGCGCCTTGGTCATCTTCGCCCCGACCACCTCGTGGTGGTGGAACGTCACCCGGCCGCCCGGCTCGAACGAGCGGGTCTTGGGCTTGCCGATGTCGTGCAGCAGCGCCGCCAGCCGCAGCACCAGGTCCGGGCCGTCCTCCTCCTGCGCGATCGCCTGCTCCAGCACGATCAGCGAGTGGTCGTAGACGTCCTTGTGCCGGTGGTGCTCGTCGATCTCCAGCCGCAGCTTCGGCAGCTCCGGCAGCACGTGCTCGGCCAGCCCGGTGTCCACCAGCAGCGCCAGCCCGGCCCGCGGATCGGCCGCGCAGACCAGCTTGGACAGCTCGTCGCGGATCCGCTCGGCCGACACGATCTCGATCCGCCCGGCCATGTCCTTCATCGCCGCGACGACCTCGGGCGCGACGGTGAAGCCGAGCTGGGCGGCGAACCGGGCGGCGCGCATCATCCGCAGCGGGTCGTCGCTGAAGGAGTCCTCCGGGCGGCCCGGCGTGCGCAGCACCTTGCGCCGCAGGTCGGCCAGCCCGCCGAACGGGTCGACGAACTCGTGCCCCGGCAGCCGCGCCGCCATCGCGTTCACCGCGAAGTCACGGCGCGCCAGGTCCTCGGTGAGCGAGGTGCCGTACGACACGTCCGGCTTCCGGGACTTGGGGTCGTACGACTCGCTGCGGTACGTGGTGATCTCGATCTGCAGATCGCCCTTGCGGACCCCGACCGTGCCGAACTCGATGCCGATCGTCCACACCGCGTCGGCCCAGCCCTCCACCAGCCGGAGGATCTGCTCGGGGTGGGCGTCGGTGGTCAGGTCCACGTCGGTGCCGGCCCGGCTGAGCAGCGCGTCCCGCACCGGGCCGCCGACCAGGGCCAGCTCGTGCCCGGCGGCGGCGAACCTGCGTCCCAGCTCGTCGGCGGCGGGCGGGATCACCCGGCGCAGCAGTTCGGCGATCGCCCGGCGCTGCTGCGGGGTCGGTTCATCGGAGACGGCATGGGGCACGGGCATCGAGCGTAGGACCTCACGAGACGGCTTACAAACAAAAAATCTTGGCGGTAATTGCCCGTTCGAACGTAGGACTTTTGTCACCGGGCTTCACAGGGCGGTGACCTCGGGTTACGTTCTGAGCACCCCGCGGTGAATCAAGTGAATCATGGCGGGTATGCGCACAGTCCACCTCATCACCGGAGGTCGACCTTGAAGAACGCGCTCACCATCCACCGGGCCCTGCTCGAACGCGAGACGACCCACGAGATCGTACGGCTTCCCCGTCCCGTCACGCGGGCGGACGACCTGCCCGGGGCCCTGGACCTGCCCCCCGATCGCTGCCTGACCGCCCGGATGCTCGACTGCGTGGCGCATCCGCGCGGCGAGCGCTTCCTGGCCGCCCTCATCGTCACCGCCGGAGCCGCCCCCGACCTGGCCGCCGCCCGCGCCGCCCTCGGCGCCCACCGGGTCGCCCCGGCGACGCCGTACCTGGTCAACTCGGTCACCGACTACCGCGCCGACCTGGTCTGCCCGCTGCTGCTGCCCGCCACCGTCCGCGTGCTGATCGACCAGGCCGCCCTGGACCGGCTGTCCCCCGACGACGTCGTCTACACCGCGACCGGCGAACCGCTGACCGCCCTCGCCGTGACCCTCGCGGACGTGTACGCGCTGAGCGGCGCCAAACCCATCGGCCTCTCCAGCGCCAGGTGACCCGCGACGGTCGGACGAACGGCCGCGCGGCACTACCATCGAGCGCGTGATCCGGAGTTCCGGCACCCTGCGCATTTGGACGGTTCTGGCTTGAGGGTGTTGCGACGCGCGGCCGTTCTGGCCGCGCTCTCGTCCTACGTCACCGCGACCCTCGCGATGGCGTCGCCGCACCAGGCCCAGGCCGGCGCGCCCGCCCCGGCCTCCCCGGCGGCCACCGCACCGGCGACTCCGGTGAGCCCGGCGCTCACCGGCATCTCCCGCACCGTGAACCCCAAGTCACGGCTGCGGCTGCGCGGAACCGTCGTCAACCGCAGCGGGCAGGCGCTGGCCGGCGTCTACTACCGGCTGCGGTACAACCCCCAGCACATCGTCAGCCGCGGCCAGCTCGCCCAGGTCGCCCGCGGCACCGTCGCCGGGCTGCCGCGCTTCTCCCAGGCCCGGCCGCTCGGCACGATGGCCGCCACCGCGACCCCGGTCCCCTGGGAACTCTCCGTGGACGCCAAGTCCCTCGGCTTCGGCATCTTCGGCTCGTACGCCGTCGGGGTCGAGTTCTTCACCGCGGCCGGGCAGCCGCTCGGCGGGCAGGTCACCTTCGTCGTCTGGCAGCCCTCCGGCCGCAGGTGGTACAAGGAGACCTCCATCGGCTGGGTCTGGCCGGTCACCGACCGGATGCACCGCTCCGGCGACCACGCCTTCCTCGACGACCGGCTGGAGACCGACCTGGCCCCCCACGGGCGTCTCGGCGGCCTGGTCACCGCCGCCCAGCAGACCGGCACCCCGATCACCTGGGCGGTCGACCCGGCGCTGCTCGACGACGCGCAGGCCATGGCCGCGCCCAAGGGCTACACCGTCCGCGCCCCCGGCAAGAAGCCCGTCAGGAAGCCGCACAGCTCCACCGCCAAGGGCTGGCTCGACCGCCTGCGGAACACCTCCGCCAACGACCCGTACTTCGCGCTCCCGTACGCCGACGTGGACGCCGACGCGCTGGTCCGCCAGCGGCTCACCCGGCACCTCGACCTCGCCTACAAGCACACCAAGGTCGCCGAGGACGTGCTGGGCCGCCCCGCCACCAACAAGATCGCCTGGCCGGTGCCCGGGGTGTCGGAGACCCGCACCCTCAACCGCATGGCCACGCTCGGCAGCGACACCTTCCTGATGTCCAGCGCGGTGTTCCAGCCCGCCGCCCAGAACTACACGGCCAGCGCCCCCGCCACGCTGACCACCTCCAAGGGCGCCCGGCCGGTCGTCACCTACGACCCGGTGCTCAGCGAGATCGTCAGCGCCGACACCCGCGACCCCGGCGCCCGGGTGCTGGCCGAGCAGCGCTTCCTGGCCGAGACCGCGATGATCACGGCGGAGCAGCCACAGCTCGCGCGCACCATCGTGATCGCCCCCGACCGCCGCTGGAACCCCGACCCGCTGTTCGCCAAGAACCTGCTGGAGTGGACCGACGACGCCTCCTGGCTCGCCCCCGCCCACGTCGGCCGGATCGCCCAGACACCGCCCGACCAGGTCAAGACCTTCACCGGCTACCCCGACTCCTACGAGGCCGCCGAGCTGGGCCGCAAGTACCTCGGCGAGGTCCGCAAGATCGCCACCCGCGCGGCCGGCTTCTCCACCATCCTCGACCCGGTCACCTACCTGTACGAGCGGTCGGTGCTACGGCTGGAGTCCGGCTCCTGGCGCGGCAGCAGCTCCCTCGCCCGCCGCGCCCGCGCCGCCCGCGACGACCTCGGCCGCCAGCTCGACGCCGAGATGCGCAAGGTCAAGGTGCTGCCCAGCAAGCGGACCATCGCCCTGGCCGGGCGCAGCGGGCGGTTCCCGCTCACCATCACCAACGAGCTGCCCGACCAGGACGTCCGGCTGCGGCTCCGCATCACCTCGCGGATCCCGGCGCGGCTCCAGATCGGCAAGTACGACTCCGACATCCGGCTCACCCCCGGCGAACGGCTGCAGATCTGGATCGAGGTCGAGTCCTACGCCCAGGGCCGGGCGTTCGTGGACGTCGCGCTGCTCACCCCGCAGAACAAGACCTACCGCCCGGCCGAGACCCTGACCATCAACACGACCGGCTACGGCCCGGTGGCCCTGCTTATCACCGGGGGCTCCCTTGCCGTACTCTTCGTCGGCGTCGGGTTCCGAGCGACACGGGCACGACGCCGCAACAAGCTGGAGGCATCTGGTGACGGGTCACCCGGAGGCGAACCACCCTGGACGCCGAACCCCGGCGACCCCCTCGAACGCTGAACCCCCCACCGACGAAGCGCAGCCCCCCACGCCTCCGCACGCCCCCACCCCGCCCACTCCCCAGGGCCCCGCCACCCCGTCGTACGCC
>DATADI010000011.1:0-2087 GCA_036258615.1 Thermomonospora sp.
CAAACCACCGGCGCGTTCGGCCCCCGCCCCCGGTGCCGCGCTCCTACCGTCGTCGACGCGGCCGGCACCTGGGCCCTCGGCCCGGCTGCCGGCGCGATCCCGCGCGCCCGACCGATGGGGGAACCATGTCCGATCCCACCCGCCAGGACTGCTCCGCTGCTCCGTCCGGCCAGTGACGGCCATGTCCCGGTTCCGGCTTTTCGGCCGAATCCCGGAGCCGGCTCCCGCGGAAGCGGCTGGCGAGTCGCCCCCGCCGTCTCCCAGCAGCGCATGGGGTGCCGCGGCCTGGCCGCCTGCCACGCCGGCCGCTTGGGCGGCGCAGCCGGGCCCACGCACCGATGCCGACCCGCCCACCGACCCGCGCGGGTTCCCCGCAGTACCGCCGCTGCCGGCACCGCGACAAGCCTGGCAGCCCAGCCCGACCCCGAACCCCGACCCTGCCGAAGCCGCGGCGCTGGCCGGGGCATTCGCGGTCGACTACCTGTCCTGGGACGAGGAGGACCCGGCTCGCCGCGGCCGGGTGTTGCACGACTACCTGGCCGTGCCGGGCGGCGACCTGTCCCGCATCGGGTGGTCCGGCAAGGGCCGGCAGCGCGCGGACTTCGCGCTTCCGGGCCGCGTCCGAGGCGACGGCGAGGGCCGGGTGCTCGTCGACGTCCGGGTCCGGGTCACGCCGTACCGGGCGGTCGGCGAGCACGATGGGCGGGCCGGCCATGAGGCGGATCGGGCGCCTGTGGGCATCCCCGCGGTGGCGCCCGCGCCCACCGGCCGCGGGTGGCGCAGCCTGCCGTCCTGCTGGGTGCGCCTGTCCGTGCCGGTGGTGTGGGAGGGCGGGCGGCTGGCCGTCGATGCCTGGGAGGAGACCCTCGGCGAGGACGCGCCGCCCCCCTCCCCACCCGACGCCGGTGGGGGCGACCACGCCCTCGCCGAGGACGACCCGCTGGCCGAGCTCCCCGGAGGTGCCCGATGACCGCAGTCCGCCGTCCCGTGATCACCGGCGTGACCCGCAGCAGCGGCACCAGCACGCTCGCCGCCGCCCTGCACACCATCGACGGCGGGCTCCTCGCGCCCGGCACCGCAGGCGAAGCGGACGTGCTGGTCTGCCGGTCCGATGAGCAGTCCCTGCGGCAGGCCGCGGCGCTGGCCTGCGCGCCGTCAGGGCCCCGGCCGGTGCTGGTGCTCGCCGGGATCGCACCGGGGATCCCCACACCCGCGGTGCCGCCCGGCCGGTTCGGCGCGGTGGTGGCACTGCCGCACGTCCGCCGCTGGTTCGCAGGCGACGCGCGCGAGGAGGCGGCCGCTGTGCTCGCATACCCGCCGGAGCGCCTGCCGCCCGACGTCCGCGGCTACGCCGCCGCGCTGCACCGCATCGTCTCCGCTCTCGTCGGGTCGGGGCAGCTGCAGCGGGGCGTCCCGCCGCTCGTATCCCGGCCCACCGCGAGGGCGGTGTGGCGCGGACTGCGACCGGTCGACGTCCCCGCGCCGGCAACCCCGGCGCTCCCGCCCGAGCGCCGAGCCGAGCCGGACGACGACGCGCTGGAGGCCGAACCGGTCAAAGCGGCAGGATGAACAGTGCCCCGAACGCCCGTGGGGGCCCCGGCCGGCTGGCCGAGGCCCCCACAGGTTTCCCGAACTGACGCGCCGCTCCCACCACGAAGCGACGAGCTGAGGTTAGCCTACCCTCTCCTGCATGCGCAACCCCTGTCTCACGCGGCCCCGAAGAGCCCCCGCAGCGGACCCACCGCGAAGTAGCCCACGAACGCCACCGCCACCACCCACATCAGCCAGTGCACGCTCCGGGCCCGGCCCGTGGCCGCCGCCAGCACCACGTACGAGATGAACCCCGCCCCGATCCCGTTGGCGATCGAGTACGTGAACGGCATCACCACGATCGTCAGGAACGCGGGCAGCCCGACCCGGAAGTCGGCGAAGTCGATGTCGGTGACCTGGCGCACCATGAGCGCGCCGACGATCACCAGCGCCGGTGCGGCCGCCTCGATCGGCACCACCGAGTAGAGCGGTGTGAAGAACATCGCCAGCAGGAAGAGCACGCCGACGATCACGTTCGCGAGCCCGGTGCGCGCGCC
>DATADI010000012.1:0-4343 GCA_036258615.1 Thermomonospora sp.
TCGTGGACCAGGCCCGTGGCCCCCAGCGCGCTCATCGCCCGCGCCACGGCCCGCGTCTCGCGGCCCAGCAGGACGGCGACCCGTTCGGCCGAGGCGGGCGCGTCCAGCACGGCGAGGGCGCGGGCCACGTCCGGCACCGACGGGTCGCAGCGGTACAGCAGGCTCTGCACGGCCTGGGCGAACGCGTCGCCGGGCGCCAGCGTCCGGCCCTCGGGGTCGGACCAGCCGTTGGTGAGGTGGTCGTCGACCAGCGCGCGCACCAGCAGCGGGCTGCCCCCGGTGACGCGGTGCACGTCGGCGGCCACGTGGTCGGCGGTCCGCAGGTCGAGGTGCGCGGCCAGCAGGCTCGCCACCCCGGCCTCCGACAGCGGGCGCAGCCGGACGCCGTGGAAGTGCGGCTGCCGCTGGAGCTCGGCGTGGAAGAGCGGGTGGGCCCGCTGCGGCAGCGCGCAGTCGGTGAGCAGGAGCAGGACCGGGGCCGTGCGGAGCCGCCGGGCGAAGTACAGCAGGCAGTCCAGCGAGGGCGCGTCGGCGTGGTGCACGTCGTCGACCGCGACGACCAGCGGGCGGTCGGCCAGCGCCAGCAGTTCCAGGCACACGCCGTGCAGCACCTCGATCGGCACGGGGCCGGGCGCGGTGCCCGCCAGGTCCAGCAGCCGGGCGAACCGGGCGGCGGCCTGCTGGGGCGGGTCGGCGGCGGCGAAGAGCTGCCGGACGACCTCCATCGGCAGGTCCCGTTCGGTGCGGGACGCGGTCGCGGTGAGGACGCGGGCGCCGCCGGAGACCCGGTGGGTGAACGTGTCGAGCAACAGGGTCTTGCCGACGGCGACGGGACCGCTGACGACCGCGATCCGGCCTTTTCCGGCGTCCAGCAGTTCCGTCAGCCGGGCCAGCTGCGGATCGCGTTCCATGAGCAGCGGGCGCCCTTCGTCGGTCACTGCGTTCATGCCTCTCCCGGTGGAGGTCGGATTGCCTTTTCCGCGTGGCGACTTCGTCGGCGCGTGTGCGGTCACCCTGCCCCCGCGAGTCTGCAAGCCCAGGTGCCCGGCAACAAGGTGGCGTACCGTGACTGTTCCTTTTCGCACGGTGATCACCTTGCCGCTGTCAGCGGTTATGCACTTCGGCTATGGACCGCGCCGAACGCGTTAAATCCTTGTGAACGGCGCCCACCGTGCCGGATATTCGCAGGTGGGCCGCCCATTTTCGGGGTATTCAAGAATTCAACCGCCGGACCGCATTGTGAGCGACGCCACGGCGGAATTCGGGTCCGTGCCCGGCCCGTAGCCCGGGTAAGGGACAGGCTCAAAACCGGCTGTCACAGCAGGGTGGCGCCGGTGAGCCGCCCGGCGCCCAGCTCCCGCCACAGCTGCCGGCGGCGGACCTTCCCGCTGGAGGTGCGCCGGATCAGGCCCCGGGGTCCCGCGACGACCGTGATCGCCGGTTCCGGGCCCAGCAGCTCGCGCAGCAGCCGCCGGGCGTCGTCGGCCCACGCGCCGGGGTCGGCCTCGGCGAACACCGCGACGCCCGCCCGGCCGTCGGCGACCGTGCTCACCACGGCCACCCGGCCCCGGCCGAGCCCCGTCCCGGCGGCCACCTTCGCGTCCAGGTCCTCCACGTAGACGGTCCGGCCGCGCAGCTTGAGGCTGTCGCCCATCCGGCCGAGGACGTACAGGTCGCCGTCGTGGACGAAACCGCCGTCGCCGGTGCGCAGCTCACTGTCAACGAAGCGGGTGGCCTTGCCCTCCTGCCCGGCGTGGTAGCCCTCGGCGACCGACGTTCCGGTGACCACCAGTTCGCCCAGGCATCCGTCCGGGAGGCGTTCGCCGTCCTCGTCGACGACGTACACGCCGACGGGCTCCCCGCCGGGCGCCGGGTGCGGCGGCAGGCCGTGGCCGACCAGCCAGCCCGCGCCGGGCGGGATGGGCCGTTCGCCGAACGTGGCCGCCTCCAGCACCGTCACGGGCTCGCCGAACCGCACCGTGTCCCAGTCCGGCCGGATCACCCGGGCGATGCGCCCCGGCTCGGGTGCGGTGACGGCGAGGGTGTTCTCCGCCAGGCCGTAGGCGGGCCGGTAGGTGGCGCGGGAGAAGCCGGTGCCCTCGGCGAGCCGGGCGAACGCGTCCAGGGCCGCCGCGTCCACCGCCTCCGCCCCGACCACGGCGATCCGCCACCGCGACAGGTCCAGCCCCCGGAGCCGTTCGGGCGAGAGCCTGCGCGCGAGGTACCCGTACGCGAACGAGGGGGACGCGGTGATGGTCGCCCGGCCCGCGTCGAAGCAGTCCACCCACCGGCCGGGGTCGCGGACGAACTGGTCGGGCCGCATCAGCCACAGGTCGCCCTGCGTGACCGCCATGAAGAACAGCCCGCCGATCAGCCCCATGTCGTGGTACAGCGGCAGCCACGACGCGAACGCGTCACCGTCCCGCCAGGACGTCAGGTGCTTGATGACGGCGAGGTTGGCCTCCAGGTTGCGCCACGACACCCGCACTCCGCGAGGCTCCCCGGTCGAGCCTGAGGTGAACTGCAGCAGCGCGATGTCCCCGCCCCGCCGCACCGGCCCCTCCCCGGAGCCGGGCTCCAGCGCGTCCGGCATGACCCACGGCGCGCCGGGACGCCCCGCCTCGGCCATCGCCTTGGCGACCACCGGCTCGTCGGCCGCGGTGGTGACGACCAGGGCGGGCTCCGCCTGGGCGAGGACCGCGCCGACGTGGGCGACGTACTCGTCCTCGGGCTGGAACGCCGGGGTGGCCAGGGGGGAGACCGTCGCGCCCGCCGCCCACGCCCCGAAGATCGCCGCCAGGCACGGATGCCCGCTCGGCATGATCACGCAGACCACGTCGCCCGGCCGCACCCCGGCCGCGGCCAGCCGGGCGGCCACCGCGCGGGCGGCGGCGGCCAGCTCGGGCCAGGAGGCGTACGACCAGCCTCCCGCGTCGTCGGCGACGTGCACGCCGCGCCCGGCGCGCGGCGACTCGATCCACGAAGTGAACGGCGACATGGTCCCCCCAGGAAGAAAGAGCGCGGTCAGCGGTGGGCCGGGCTGCGCACGAGCAGCCGCGGCCAGAAACGGCCGGTGCGGGTCATGTACTGCGTGTACTCGGCGCCGAACTCCGAAGCGCTCAGGCGCCGCTCCTCGCGGGCCGCGGTGACGTTGAGGGCCACCGCCGAGTACACCAGCAGCGCGAGCGTCGCCCAGTGCGGGAACGCGATGAGCGCGGCGGCGAACGCGAGGATGAACGAGGTGTAGAACGGGTGGCGGATCCGGCTGTAGGCCCCGTAGGTGACGATGCTCTGCGGCGCGTCGTCGTCCTGGTGCCACAGGGCCAGCGGGATCCGGTGCGTGCCCAGCGTCATGAACAGCAGCGAGATCGAGGCGACGGACGGCAGCACCGCGACCGTCTCCAGCGTCGTGTCCCAGCCGTCCGGGGCGATCCGGTCGAAGGCCCCGGCCGCGCCCGCGACGAACACGGCCGGGTTGACGAAGAACGGCGCGGCGGTCAGCCACCAGCGCAGGTTGAACGTCCCGTCCTGCCGGAAGAACAGGCGGGGCAGCAGGCCGATGAACACGAAGTTCACCAGCAGCAGGGTCGTCACGGTCCAGCTCATGGTCCTTCGGAGTCCTCTCTCAGCGTTCCGGCAGGGCACCGGCCGGTGTGGCGGCCGGGGCGGGCGGGCGTGGCCCGCCGGGGCGGGGACGGCCGGGCAGCCACCAGTTCCAGCCGCCCATCAGCCGCATCGACGCGGGCACCACCACCAGCCGGATCACCGTGGCGTCCAGCGCGATCGCCACCGCCAGCCCGAACCCGAGCTGCTGGATCGGCATGATCCCGGTGAACGTGAACGCCCCGAACACGGCGATCATCAGCACCGCCGCGCCGGTGATCAGCGGTGCGGTCCTGGCCAGCCCGGCGGCCACGCTCTCGGTCTCGCCCGCGCCCGCCTCGTGCTCCTCGCGGATCCGGTTGAGCAGGAACACCTCGTAGTCGGTGCTCAGGCTGAACAGGATCGCCAGCAGCAGGATCGGGACGAAGTTCTGCACGTGGCCGGTCTGCGGGTCGCCCAGCAGCGCCGCCCCGACGCCGTGCTGGAACACCAGGACCAGCGCCCCGTAGGTGGCGCCCACCGACAGTAGGTTCATCAGGATCGCCTTCAGCGGCAGGAACACCGACCGGAACGTCACCAGCAGGACGACGTAGATCACCACGAGCATCACGGCCAGCACCCACGGCAGCGCGTCCTGGATGGCCCGGTTCGCGTCCACGCCCTCGGCGGTCTCGCCGCCCGCCGCCACCCGCACGCCCGGCGCGGCGACCTGCCGCCCGGCGTCGCGCACCCGCTCCAGC
>DATADI010000013.1:0-1527 GCA_036258615.1 Thermomonospora sp.
ACCATACTGCGCGCATGGACGTGCAGTATGGTTTTCGGCGGCGGACGGGCGATGGCGACGCGCCGTGGAAGGATGGCGAGTTGCCATGACCGCGAACCCCGATCCCGTCCGCTTTACCGGTCCCGTCCTGGACTGGTACGCCGAGAACCTCCGTGACCTGCCGTGGCGGGCGCCCGACGCCACGCCGTGGGCCATCCTGGTCAGCGAGATCATGCTCCAGCAGACGCCGGTGGCGCGGGTGCTGCCGGTCTGGGAGCAGTGGATGCGGCGGTGGCCGACCCCCGCCGCCCTGGCCGCCGAGCCGTCCGGGGAGGCCGTCCGCGCCTGGGGCCGCCTGGGGTACCCGCGCCGCGCGCTGCGGCTGCACGCGTGCGCGGTGACGCTGGTGGAACGGCACGGCGGCGAGGTCCCGTCCGGGTACGACGACCTGCGGGCGCTGCCGGGGATCGGGGCGTACACCGCCGCCGCCGTGGCCAGCTTCGCGTTCCGGCAGCGGCACGCGGTGCTCGACACCAACGTCCGGCGGGTGCTGGCCCGGCTGGTGACCGGGGTGGAGTACCCGCCGAAGTCCCAGACCGCCGCCGAGGTCACCCTCGCCGAGTCGCTGCTGCCGGTGGACGCGGAGGTCGCCGCGCGCTGGGCGGTGGCCGTCATGGAGCTGGGCGCGCTGGTGTGCACCGCGCGTACGCCCCGCTGCGCCGACTGCCCCGTGCTGGCGGACTGCGCGTGGCACCGGGCGGGCCGTCCCGCCTACGACGGGCCGCCCCGGCGCGGCCAGACCTACGCGGGCACCGACCGGCAGTGCCGGGGCCGCCTGCTGGCGGTCCTGCGGCACGCCGAGGGGCCGGTGGAGAAGCCCGCCCTGGACGTCGTGTGGTCCGACCCCGTGCAGCGGGAACGGGCCCTGGACGGGCTCATCGCCGACGGGCTGGTGGATCCGCTCGACGACGGACGGTACGCGCTGCCGTCCTGAGGCTCCCCCGGCGGGTGCGCGTCCGGCTCCGGCCGGTTGCCCCCGCGCGCGGGCAGGGAACGAGCACGGTGAGTGTTCGCGCCACCCCGCGACAAGGAGCTTCCATGCTGCACGTGATCGGAGCGGGCTTCCCGCGCACCGGCACCAGCTCGATGAAGGCCGCCCTGGAACGGCTGGGGTTCGGGCCCTGCCACCACATGTTCGAGGTGATCACCCGGCCCGACCAGGTGGCACGCTGGCTGGACGTCCTGCGTGACGGGCCGGTCGACTGGGACGCGGTGCTGGCGGGCTACCGGTCGGCGGTCGACTGGCCCGCCGGGTTCTTCTGGCGGGAGCTGGCCGCGGCCCACCAGGACGCGAAGGTGATCCTCACCGTCCGTGACCCCCGGCGGTGGTACGTCAGCATGCGTGACACGATCTTCCAGGCCACGGTCACCCCGATCCCCGAGGGCGCGCACCCGTACCTGAAGAC
Organism: Thermomonospora sp.; assembly: GCA_036258615.1. Classification (GTDB taxonomy): domain Bacteria; phylum Actinomycetota; class Actinomycetes; order Streptosporangiales; family Streptosporangiaceae; genus Thermomonospora. The sequence goes on from DATADI010000013.1 coordinate 1,446, forward strand.
CACGCGGGCGCTGCGGGAGTCGCTGCTGGACGGGATCTGGAGGCGCACGTTCGGCGTCGGGACCGACACGATCCCCGGCGAG
>DATADI010000014.1:0-8511 GCA_036258615.1 Thermomonospora sp.
GGGTTAAGGTCTTCGGCACCGGCCCGTGCCCGCGGCGCGGGCACCCCCGCCGCCGCCGTGCCCGCATAGGGTGGACGGTGGGAGGGCTCCGGGCCGGACGACCGGTCGGTCGCCGAGACTGGAGACGATGTGATCTTCACGCATGACACCGAGCACGCGCTCGGCACCGTGGTGGATCTGGTCAACACGAGCCCGGCCACCTCCGGCGAGGAGGGGCTCGGCGACCTCACGGCGCTGCGCGCGTTCGTGGAGCGCAACCGCTTCAGCGACGTGCCGGTCATGACCGCCGACGACCTGGCCCGGATGCGGGCGCTGCGGTCGGCCTTCCAGGCGGTGTTCGAGGCGCGCGAGGTGACCCGCGCGGTGGAGCTGATCAACGCGATCCTGGACGGCGTGCGCACCACCCCGCACCTGACCGACCACGACGGCTACGACTGGCACGTGCACTTCTTCGCGCCGGGCTCGCCGGTGGCCGAGCACCTGGCGGCCGACGGCGGGATGGCGCTGGCGTACGTGGTGGCGGCGGGCGAGCTGGACCGGCTGCGCACCTGCGAGGCCCCCGACTGCGCGCGGGTGCTGGTGGACCTGTCCCGCAACCGCTGCCGCCGGTACTGCGACAGCCGCACCTGCGGGAACCGCATGCACGTGGCCGCCTACCGGGCCCGGCAGCGCGAGGCCGCGCACTCCTGACCGGCCCTGACCGGCCCTGACCGGCACCGTCCCGCCAGCGACCGAAGGCCGTTCGGTCAACCCGGGGCCGGACTCGTCACCACAGGAGACCAGTCGGTAACCTCGTACTTCACATGACATCGGGCGAAGTGCACGATGAACGTGAGGTCTGCACATATCGGCCAGGGAGGTTCCGCTGTCCAGGCGAGCGCTCATCACCGGGATCACCGGGCAGGACGGCTCCTATCTGGCCGAGCACCTGCTGGAGCAGGGCTACGAGGTCTGGGGCATGGTGCGGGGCCAGGCCAACCCGCACGTGGCGCGGCTGCGCAAGCACATCGGCGACGTCCACATCACCACCGGTGACCTGCTCGACCAGGGCAGCCTGATCTCCGCCGTCGAGCGGGTGCAGCCCGACGAGGTCTACAACCTGGGCGCGATCTCCTACGTCCCGATGTCCTGGCAGCAGGCCGAGCTGACCGCCGAGGTCACCGGGATGGGCGTGCTGCGGATGCTGGAGGCCATCCGGGTCGTGTCCGGGGTGGGCCAGTCCCGCTCCCCCGGCGCCGGGCAGATCCGCTTCTACCAGGCGTCCTCCTCGGAGATGTTCGGGATGGTGCGGGAGACCCCGCAGAACGAGAAGACCCCGTTCCATCCCCGCAGCCCGTACGGGGTCGCCAAGACCTACGGGCACTACATCACGCAGAACTACCGCGAGTCGTACGGGATGTTCGCGGTGAGCGGCATCCTGTTCAACCACGAGTCGCCGCGCCGGGGAGCGGAGTTCGTGACCCGCAAGGTGTCGCTGGGCGTGGCCCGGATCAAGCTGGGCCTGGCGACCGAGCTGCGGATGGGCAACCTGGAGGCCCGGCGCGACTGGGGCTACGCCGGTGACTACGCCCGCGCGATGCGGATGATGGTCGCCCAGGACTCCCCCGAGGACTACGTGATCGGCACCGGCCGCACCCAGTCGGTGCGGGAGCTGGTCGAGCTGGCGTTCAGCACCGTGGGGCTGGACTGGCGCGAGCACGTGGTGCTGGACCCCCGCTTCACCCGCCCGGCCGAGGTGGACCTGCTGTGCGCCGACCCCAAGAAGGCCCGCGAGCAGCTCGGCTGGGAGCCCGACGTGGGCTTCGAGGAGCTGGTGGCGATGATGGTGGAGTCCGACCTGCGCCTGCTGACCCGTTCCAGCCGCCCCGAGGACGAGCCGTTCAGCCCCGACCACTGGTAGGGAGGGGCCGTCACGGCCGCCCGGCGGGGCGTGCGACGATGCCCCTATGAGCACGTGTGAGCATGTCGACCTGCTGCCTGCCGAACCGGCGCCCGGCACCCCGCAGGGCTGCCAGGAGTGCCTGGAGCAGGGCACCCGGTGGGTCCATCTGCGGCTGTGCCTGACCTGCGGGCACGTCGGGTGCTGCGACTCCTCGCCGCAACGGCACGCCTCGGCCCACTTCCAGGGGTCCGGGCACCCGGTCATCCGGTCGTTCGAGCCGGGCGAGCACTGGCGGTGGTGTTTCGTCGACGAGCTGATCGTCTGATGCCCGACGTCCGCCTGGCCTCGGCGCCCGGCCGCTGGATCCTGCTGGCGACCGTGCTGGGCTCCGGGGTGGCCATGCTGGACGCCACGGTCGTCAACGTGGCGCTCCCGGCGATCGCCCGCGACCTGGACGCCTCCATGGCGGGGCTGCAGTGGACGGTCAACGCCTACACGCTGACCCTGGCCGGGTTCATCCTGCTGGGCGGGTCGCTGGGCGACCGGTTCGGCCGCCGCCGGGTGTTCGTGATCGGCGTGGTGTGGTTCGCCGCCGCCTCGGTGCTGTGCGGGGCGGCCCAGGACGTCTACACGCTGATCGCGGCGCGGGCGCTGCAGGGCGTCGGCGGGGCGCTGCTGACCCCGGGTTCCCTGGCGCTCATCCAGGCGTCGTTCGCGGAGGACGACCGGCCCCGCGCGGTCGGCGCGTGGTCGGGCCTGGGCGGCGTCGCGGGGGCCGTCGGGCCGTTCCTGGGCGGCTGGCTGGTCGAGGCGGGCGGCTGGCGGTGGGTGTTCCTGCTGAACGTTCCCCTGGCGGCCGTGGTGGTCCTGGTCGCGGTGAAGCACGTCCCCGAGAGCGCCGACCCGCGCGCCCACGGGAGGTTCGACGTCCTCGGGGCCGCGCTGGCGGCCGTCGCGCTGGCCGGGGTGACGTACGCGCTGACCGAGGCGCCGCAGGACGCCGCCTCGGCGGCGGTCTGGGCGACGGCCGTGGTGGGCGTGGTCGCGGGCGTGGCGTTCGTGCTGGTCGAGCGGGCCCGCACCAACGGGCACGGGCCGCAGGCGATGCTGCCGCTGGACGTCTTCCGCTCCCGGCAGTTCTCGGCCGTCAACGTGGTCACCTTCGTGGTGTACGGCGGGATGGGCGTGATGTTCTTCCTGCTGGTGCTGAACCTCCAGGTGGTCTCCGGGTTCTCGCCGATCGCGGCGGGCACCGCGCTGCTGCCGGTCACCGTGCTGATGCTGCTGCTGTCGGCGCGGGCCGGGGCGGTCGCCCAGCGGATCGGGCCGCGGCTGCCGATGACGGCCGGGCTGGTCGTCGCGACCGTGGGCATGCTGATGGTCGGCCGGATCGGCGCCGGCGCCTCCTACCTCACCGACGTGCTCCCGGCCGTGGTCGTCTTCGGGCTGGGCCTGTCGGCGGTGGTCGCCCCGCTCACGGCGACCGTGCTGGCCAGTGCCGACGTCGGGCACGCCGGGGTGGCCAGCGGGGTCAACAACGCGGTGGCGCGGGCGGCCGGGCTGCTGGCGGTGGCCGCCGTCCCGCCGCTGACCGGGCTGACCGGCGACGCCTACGACGACCCGGCGGCGTTCTCCGACGGCTTCGGGGTCTCGATGCTGGTCTGCGCCGGGCTACTGGCCGCCGGGGCCGCGCTGACGTTCCTGACCGTCCGCGACGACACGCTCCGCGCGGCCCCCGAGGAGGCCGAGCCGCAGTGCCGGACCCACTGCGGGGTCGGGGCCCCTCCACTGGAGCCCGCCCACGAGACCCGCTGATCGTCCGGCGGTAGCGTGACCGCCATGGACGAGTGGGACGCCGAGCACGCCGTCTCCGCCGAGCAGGCCGCCGCCCTCGTCGGCGGCCAGTTCCCCGCGCTGCGGGACCTGCCGGTCGAGCCCCTGGCCACCGGGTGGGACAACACGGTGTTCCGGGTCGGCGGCCGGTGGGTGTTCCGCTTCCCGCGCCGAGAGATCGCGGTGCCGGGCGTGCTCCGCGAGATCGAGCACCTGCCCCGGCTGGCCGGACGGCTGACGCTGCCCATCCCGGTGCCCGAACTGGTGGGCCGCCCCGCCGACGGGTTCCCCTGGCCGTTCTGGGGCGCCCGGGTGGTCGCGGGGCGCGAACTGGTCGACGCAGACCTGCCCGACTCGGCACGGGTCGCGGCGGCGGCCGGTGCGGGGGCTTTCCTGCGGGCCCTGCACGACCCCCGCCTGGTGGCCGAGGCCGGAGAGGGGCTGCCCCAGGACCCGATCCGGCGGGGCGCCCCGGGGGTGCGGGCGCCGATGGCCCGGGAACGGCTCGACCGGCTCGCCCGCCAGGGGCTGTGGGAACCCTCCCCGGCCACCGAGGCGGTGCTGGACGAGGGCGCCCGGCTCGGCGCGCCCACCGGCGACCTCGTGGTCTGCCACGGCGACCTCCATCCCCGCCACCTGCTGGTGGACGGGGAGGGCCGGGCCTCGGGCGTCATCGACTGGGGCGACCTGTGCCTGGCCGACCCCGCCGTGGACCTGTCGCTCGCCTACGGCGCGTTCCGCGGGCGGGCCCGGTCGGCGATGCTGGACGCCTACGGGCCGGTCTCCGCCGAACGGGAACTGCGGGCCCGGGTCCTGGCGGTGTTCCTCGGCGCGGCGCTGGCCGGATACGCGGCCTCTATCGGCCATGTGCGACTCCTGGACGAATCGCTGAACGTGGTTCGGCGGGCCTCCGGGGACTGAGACGCCGCGCCGAATCTGTGGGTCTGTCCCCTTCCCGCCCGGTCTGGGCAGGCTCCCACGGCCCCGGCGACGGCCGGGGGAACGCTGTGTGACCGGGGAATGTCAAATCGGGTTCCTGCTATGTCCGGGACCGGATCGGTTCGTTGCCATACGGTCGAGGCATGAATCTGCGGCAGCTCCGCTATGTCGTGGCGACCGCCGACCACGGGACCATGACGTCGGCGGCTCAGGCGCTCTACGTCGCCCAGCCCGCGTTGTCGCGGGCCGTCCGCGAGCTCGAACGGGAACTCGGCGTCGAGCTGTTCGCCCGGTCCGGGCGCGGCGTCGTCCTGACCACCGTCGGCGAGCAGGTCGTCCGGCAGGCCAGGATCGCCCTGGAGGCGGTCGAGGCGATCGAGGGGCTGACCGTCGCCCGCGCCGACGGGCGCGGGCCCGACCTGCGGGTGGCCACCACGGCGGCGCTGGAGGCCGAGCTGACCGGGTGGCTGATCCCCCGGTTCGTCCGCGAGCAGCCCGCCGCCCGGATCCGGGTGGTGCGCTGCGCCGGGCGGGAGGCGGTGGCGGCGGCGCTGCGCACGGGGCGGGCCGACCTGGCGATCGCCGACCTGCCGGTGCCCGCGGACCTGGCCGCCCACAAGGTCGAGCAACGCGAGGTGGTGCTGGTCTCGCCGCCGGAGCTGAAGGTGCGCGAGCCGCTGCCGCCGTCCGCGCTCAACGGGATGCGGCTGGTGCTGCCCGCCCGGGGCGGCCCCCGCCGCGCCGAGCTGGACGCCCTGCTGGCCCGGGTCGGCGTCAGCCCGGTGGCCGCCGTGGAGTCCGACGACCGCGACGCCTGGCTCGACCGGGTCCGCGCCGGGGCGGGCTCCCTGCTGTGGTACCGGGAGCGGCTGGACGACACCACCGGGCTGGTGGTGCGGTCGTTCTCCCCGTCGATCAGCCGGACGATCGGGCTGGTGCACGCCTACCGGCGGCTGCCGCCGGTGGCCCGCGAGTTCCTGGTGTTCTGCAAGGAGTCCGCCCGCGACCGCAGGGTCGGCGAGCGCCTCTAGCCCCTGACCGGGCCCTCCTGCCATGATCGGCGGCGGGGGGTGATCCGTGGAGGCGACACACGCGCTGTGGCTGCTGGCGGTGCCGGTGACGGCGCTGGGCGTGGCGGCGCTCGCCCGCCGGTCCGGCGTGTCGGCGCCGCTGGCGCTGGTGGTGGCGGGCCTGCTGGCCGCGGTGGTGCCGGGGGTGCCGGAGTTCGACCTGGACCCGGAGTTCGTGCTGTTCGTGTTCCTGCCGCCGCTGCTGTTCTCGGCGGCGTGGGAGAGTTCGCTGCCGAACCTGCGGGAGAACGCGCGGCCCATCGGCTACCTGTCGGTCGGCCTCGTGCTGTTCACCACGCTGGCGGTCGGGTACGTCGCGCACCTCATCGTCCCGGGCCTGCCGCTGGCGGCGGCGTTCGTGCTGGGCGCGATCGTGGCCCCGCCGGACGCGGTCGCCGCGGTCAGCGTGGCCAAGCGGCTGGGGCTGCCCCGCCGGGTGGTCACCGTGCTGGTCGGGGAGAGCCTGTTCAACGACGCCACCGCGCTGACGGCGTTCCGGGTCGCGGTGGCGGCGGCGGCCGGGGAGGGCTTCTCGCTGCTGGTGGGCGGGGAGAAGTTCCTGTACGCGGCGCTGGTCGGCGGGGTGGTCGGGCTGGCGGCCGGGCCGCCGCTGCACTGGCTGCGCACCCGGCTGAACGACCCGCTGGTGGAGAACGCGGTGGCGGTGGCGGCCCCGTTCGCCGCCTACCTGGTGGCCGAGGCGGTGCACGCCTCCGGGGTGATCGCGGTGGTCGTCAGCGGGCTCTACCTGGGCCACCGGTTCGCCGAGTCGCCCGCCGCGACCCGGCTCATCGGGCACTCGTTCTGGAAGGTGATGATCTTCCTGCTGGAGAGCATCGTCTTCCTGCTCATCGGCCTGCAGCTGCCCGCGGTGCTGGCGGGCCTGTCCGGGCGGCACCCGCTGACGCTGGCCTGGTGGGCGGCGACGGTGTTCGCCGTCGTGGTCCTCACGCGCTTCGCCTGGGTGTTCGCCACCGCGCCGGTGCCCGCGGTGCTCGCCCGGCGGCGGGCCCGCAAGGGCGACCGCCGCCTGGACCGCCGGGAGCTGACGGTGGTGTCGTGGGCGGGGATGCGGGGGGTGGTGTCGCTGGCCGCCGCGTTCGCCATCCCGGTGAGCACCAGCGACGGGGCGCCGTTCCCCCAGCGCGACCTGATCCACTTCCTGACCTTCACGACGGTGCTGGCCACGCTGCTCATCCAGGGCGTGACGTTCCCGGCGCTGATCCGGTGGCTGGGGCTCGGCGGCGACCGGGAGCGCCACGACGACGCGGTCGCCGAGGCCGGCGCCCAGCACGCCGCGGCCCGCGCCTCCCTGGAACGGCTGGAGGCGCTGGCCGCCGAGGCGGACCTGGACGAGCAGGTCGTGGAACGGCTGCGCAGCATCGCCGAGCACCGCCAGCTCAAGGCGTGGGAACGGCTCGGCGGCGGCACCGGCCCCGGCGGCGCGGAGGTCCCCACCGCCGCGTACCGGCGGCTGCGCCGGGAGATGCTCGCCGCCGAGCGCGCGGTGTTCATCCGGATGCGCGACGAGCGGCGCATCGACGACGAGGTGCTCTCCCGGGTCCTGCACGAGCTGGACCTGGAGGAGGTCGCCCTCTCCCGCGACTGAGCGGCCCGCTCAGACCTCCCCGGGCTTGTCGGGCAGCTCGGCGGCGTAGGACTCCTTGACGACGTCCAGGTGGTGCCAGGACTCGCGCACCGTGGCCCCGGGCACCGACCGGATGCCGTCCAGGATGGTGACCAGCTCGGCCCGCGAGGGGGCCTCGGCCAGCCCGACGATGTCGTACCGCCCGAACCCGGTCGCCACGTACCGCACGCCGGGCTGGGCGGCCACCGCCTCGGCCACCCGCCGCACGCCGCCGGTCACCACCAGCCCGAACCCGCCCAGCTCGGCGGCGCCGAGCGCGAGCGGGTCGGCCAGCCCGGTCACCTGGATGACGCCCGAGCGCATCAGCCGCACCACCCGGGCCCGCGTGGCCGCCTGCGACAGGCCGATGACCTGCGCCAGCCGCGTGTAGGGGGCCCGGCCGTCGCGTTGCAGCTCCTGCAGCAGCCGCCAGTCGATGTCGTCGAGCGAGATGTCGCCGAGCTCGCGCACCACCGAGTGCGCGTCCCGCACGGTGGACACCGAGCGGAACACCTCGGCGGCCCGGACCCCGGGGACCGCCCGGAGCTGGTCCACCTCCGCGGCCAGGGCCTCGTCGTCTCGGGTGCGCACCTGCGCCACCAGGTCGTACGGCCCGGCGGTGAGCGCGGTGAAGCTGACGCACGGGCGTTCGGCGACGCTCTCGGCGACCTCGCGCGCCGAGCCCCGGACGGTGATCGACACGTGCCCGATCGCCTCGGTGCCCACCACGGCGGAGTGCACGATGCCGACGACCCGCACGACCTCCGTCTCGAGCAGATGCTGCACCCGGGCCCGCACCGCGGTCCGTGACAGCCCCACACGGTCGGCCAGGGCCTGGAACGTCGCCCTGCCGTCCCGCTGGAGCTCGCGGACGAGCACGGTGTCGACCGCATCCAGCACGGGTCTCCTCCTCGACTGCAGTGAATCGTTATGTCACCGACCGCAAGATCATTCCATTTTCGGGCGGTAACCCGTCAAATATTGATCTTGATCGTGTTCGTTCCGGTGGGCCGCCGTCGATGCGTCGGGCCCCGCGCCCGAGCGGCGACGAAAGCGCGACACCGCCCCCGGCGGGACAGCGGCTCGGCAGGCGCCCGCTCCGGCCCCGCGGGGCGCCGGGCGCCGGACGGGCCCGTCCCGGGCGACGATCGGCGCCCGGG
>DATADI010000015.1:0-5259 GCA_036258615.1 Thermomonospora sp.
AGTGCGGGGCCCCGGCGGGGCGGGAGAACGCGCGGAGCAGGGCGGGCAGCGCCAGGCGTTCCAGGCGGCCGGGCGGGACGGCGTCCGGCTCCAGGTGACGCTGGGCCTGTGCCCCGTCGAGGAGCGCGTGAATGACCCGGACCAGGTCCTCCGGAGGGCAGGTGAACTCGCGGCCCACCCGCCGGATCGCCCAGGTGACCAGCGAGGTGAACTCGGCGGCGAACCGTCGGCGCAGCCGTTCGGCGGCCTCGGCGGCCTCCGGGTTCCGCGCCGCGTGCAGGACCAGCTCGGTCTCCACCAGCCACCACCGGCGGTCGTCGGGGAGCACCGCGAGCACCATCTCCAGGGCCGCGTCCAGGACCTCCTCGCCGTCGGGAAGGTCGTCCGGCAGGTTGAGCAGGGCGCTCCGCAGCCGGTCGAGGATCTGGTCGGAGTAGTCCTCCGACACCGCCAGCAGCAGTTCGTCCAGCGTGCGGAAGTTGGAGTAGAAGGCTCCGCGGGTGTAGCCCGCGCGGTCGCACACCTCCTCGATGCTCGCACCGCGCAGGCCCCGCTCGGCGAACACGTCCAGCGCGGCGTCCAGCAGCCGGCGGCGGGTCTCCGCGCGCCGCCTGGTCACCCGCCTGGGTCTGCCGGCCGTGTCCACGTGTTCGCCTGACGTCGTCACGCCTGCAGGGTAGCGACCCGGCGTTCGGGCTGGTCGGCGGCCTCCAGCGCCGCGCCCTCGACGTCCACCTCCGGCAGGGCGCGGTCCACCCGGCGCGGCAGCCACCAGGCCGCCCGGCCGGTGAGCGCCAGCACCGCGGGCACCAGCGTCATCCGGACCAGGAAGGCGTCGACGAGCACCCCGGCGGCCAGGGCCAGCGCCATCGGCTTGACCACGGAGTCCTCGCTGGTCACGAAGCTGGCGAAGACCGAGAACATGATCAGCGCGGCGGCCGTGACCACCCGGGAGGCGTGCCGGGCGCCGGTCAGGACGGCCTCCCGGGGCCGCCCGGTCCGCACGTACTCCTCGCGGATCCGCGACACCAGGAACACCTCGTAGTCCATGGCCAGCCCGAACAGCACGGCGATCACGATGATCGGCAGGAAGCTCACCACCGGCCCGGTGGTGTGCACCCCGAACAGTCCGGCCAGCCAGCCCCACTGGAACACCGCGACCACCACGCCGAACGCGGCGGCCACCGACAGCAGGAACCCGGCGGCGGCCTTCACCGGCACCACCACCGACCGGAACACCAGCAGCAGGAGCACCAGCGCCAGGCCCACCACCACGGCGGCGAACGGCGCCAGCGCGTCGCCGAGCCGGTCGGACACGTCGATCCCGGCGGCGGTGTTGCCGGTGACGGCGAGGTGCGTGCCGGTGGCCGACTCCAGGGCCCCGGAGCGGTCCCGGATGGCCTGCACCAGGTCCTCGGTGGCGTCGTCGGCCGGGCCGGTGCGGGGCACGACCTGCACGACGGCCGTGTCGCGGGCGGGGTTGAGCTGCGGCGGGGAGACGGCGACCACGTTCGGCACGCGGCCCAGGTCGGCGGCGACGCGCCCGGCGGCCTGCGGGAGCGCCGCGGCCCCGGCCTCGCCCGGCCGCACCAGCACCAGCAGCGGCCCGTTGAACCCGGGCCCGAAGCCCTCGGAGACCATCTCGTACGCGCGGCGCTCCCCGGAGTGGGGCGCGGCGCTGCCGTTGTCGGGGAGCGCGAGCTGGAGGTCCCGGGCGGGCAGCGCCATGATCCCGAGGCCGATGACGACGACGGCGATGGTGGCCAGCGGCCTGGCGGTGGCGAACCGGGCCCACCGCTCGCCGAACGGCGCGCGCGGCCCCTCGCCGGTGGCGTTGCGGGCGGCGCGGGACCCGGCGCGGGGCCGCAGCCGCTCCCCGGCCAGCCCCAGCAGCGCGGGCAGCAGCGTCACCGCGATGGCGACGGCGACGGTGACGGTGACCGAGGCGGCCAGGCCCATCACGGTCAGGAACGGAATGCGCACCACCGCCAGGCCCGCCATGGCGATCACGACGGTCAGACCGGCGAACACCACGGCGCTCCCGGCGGTGCCGGTGGCCCGCCCGATCGACTCGGCCACCGGGGCGCCCTCGGCGAGCTGGGCGCGGTGGCGGGACAGCAGGAACAGCGAGTAGTCGATGCCGACCGCCAGGCCGATCATCAGCGCCAGCGTCGGGGCGGTGGACGACAGGGTGATCAGCCCCGTCAGCGACAGCAGCCCGGCCAGGCCCACGCCCACCCCGAGCAGGGCGCTGAGCAGGGTCAGCCCGGCGGCCAGCAGCGACCCGAACGTCACCAGCAGCACGACCAGCGCGACCGCGACCCCGAGCAGCTCCAGGGGGCCGACACCGACGCCGGTGGTGCCGAACGCCTCGCCGCCGACCGCGACCTCCAGCCCGGCGGCGCGGGCGGCCCCCACGGTGTCGCCGAGGGCGTCGAGGGAGGCGTCGTCCAGGTCCTCGCGGGTGACGGGGTACTGGACCTGGGCGAGGGCGGTGCGCCGGTCGGGGGAGACGGTGCCCGCCGTGAACGGGTCGATCACCGCGGCGACCTGCGGGGCCCGGCCGGCCTCGGCCAGGGTCCGCTCGACGGCGGCGCGCGCGGGCCCGGCGGTGACCGTGCCGCCCTCGGGGGCCCGGAAGACGATCTGCGCCGAGGTGCCCCCGGCCTCGGGGAACCGGTCCGCCAGCACGTCCAGGGCCTGCTGGGACTCGGTGCCGGGGATGCGGAACTCGTCGTCGGTCTGGCCGCCGGACGCGATCACCCCGCCGATCGCGGCGGCCAGCAGCGCCAGCCACACGACGATGACCGCCGCGCGGCGCCGGGCGGCGAACCGCCCCAGTCGGTACAGCAACGTCGCCATCTGCTCGGAGCCCCCTCGCTCACGTTCAATACATTGATGTATCCGATGTTTGAATGTATCCAATACGTTCATGTATCAATACGTGTTCCCGATCACGGCTCGACCCGCGCCGGGGGCTGTGCTTGGATGCGCGCCATGAGTTCCGCAGGCATCGCGCCGGTGGACCTGCCGGGTCCGGTGGCCACGCCCGTCGCCCCCGCCTCCGGGGGCCCGGTGTACGTGCAGGTGGGCGGGGAGGACGGCCCGCTGCTGTGCGCCGTGGACCTCGACGGCTCGCTGCGCTGGAGCCGCGCGGCGGTCCGGGCGTGCGGACGGCCGCGCGTCGCGCCCGACGGCGGCGTGTGGCTGGAGGGCCGGGGCGTGCTGCACGAGACCCTGCCCACCGGCGACCCCGGACGGCGCGTCGAGCTGGACCGGCACCCGGGCCACGACGTCGGGGCCTTCGTGATCCTGCCGGACGGGTTCGTCGTCGCCTGGCAGTCGTCCCCGTACCGGGGGGTGCGCGTGGAGCGCCTGGACGGGCGGGGGCGGCCCCGCTGGTCCACCGAGCTGCCGGTGCCCGCCGGGCTGTCGTACGCGGGCGTGGTCGAGATGAGCGCCGAGAGCGGCTGGCGTCCCGTGCCCGCCCGGCCATGGGCCCCCGCCGACCTGCTGGCGTCGTGGTCGGAGGCGCTGCTGGTGTCCGGCGACCGTGTGCTGGCGACCTTCTTCGAGGTCTCCAGCGGCATCGGCATGAGCTTCTGCGTGGACCTCGGCACCGGTGACCACCTGTGGCAGACCCCGCCGGTCCCGATCGGCGACCTGGCGATCGCCGGGCCCGGGTCGTTCCTCGTGGGCGTCCAGGGCTACGGCGCGTTCGAGACCCTCCTGTACAACGGCGACGGCGCGGTGGTGCTGCAGTGGCCCAGCCACGGCCGCCCGCTGGTCAGCAGCCGGGGGCGGATCCGGATGGTGGAGCTGGACAACGACCCGTCCCGCACCCTGCGGATCCGCCGGCTGCACCGCGACGCGAGCATGACCGACGGGCCGGTCCTGACCGGCTACCACACCATCGGCCCGGTGCTCGCCGCCGACGGCCGGGCCGCGTTCTGGCGGGACGGGCGGCTTCAGGTCGTGGACCGCGACCTGACCGTCCGCACCCTGCACGCCGACCCCGCGTGGAGCGGCACCGACCGGATGCTGCTGCTGGACGGCGGCGTCCTGGCGTTCGTGCTGAACCGGGGGGACGAGCGGCGGCTGGTGTTCGCGCGCACCGGCCTGCCCCCGATGGACGGCGGCGCGTGGCCCTGCGGTGAGGGCAACCTCCAGGCCAACCCGGTGCTATGACCGGCGGCGCATCCGGTAGTGCAGCACCAGGAACGGGAGACCGAACAGGCGGAAGGAGTGCTCGGCGCGCAGCTCGCCGTCGGTGACGTACACGTCCAGCTCCTCGGCGAACCCGTGCACGGCCAGGGTGGTGAGACGCCGGGTGTCCGGATCGACGTAGGACAGGTAGTGCCCGGGATGGCCGAGGTCGCCGCCGCTGCTGGTGAGCCGCAGCCCGCCGCCCGGCCGGTCGTACGGCGCGAGCGTCGCGGTGAAGCTGCCCTGCGGCACGGGGAACCCGACGCTGACGTAGCCGCGCCCGTCGTGCCGGTAGGTGGTGTAGACGCCCACATAGATCGGCTCGTCGGTGTCGGTGAACGAGCGGATCCAGCCCCGTACGGCGATGACGTCGGAGCCGTCCGGGGTGATGGTGTCGATGCGGCTGCGGACGCCGCGCTGGGTCTCCCGCTGGTTGACCGGCACGCTCGCCTGGCCCAGCGGACGCGCCACCAGCGTCCGGTACAGCAGGTAGCCCGGCCGTACCCAGTGCCGCCACTCGGGCACGATGTCCAGCGCGAACCGGGTCGTGTGCTCGTAGAACTCCCGCACCAGCGGATGCACGCCGCCCGGGTCGAACCCCGGTCCGGCCAGCTCGTCCAGTGAGGCGACGATGCCCACGTCCTCGGCGTCCGCCGTGTAGGCGCCGCCGATGACCTCGGCCAGCTCCCGGACGTAGCCGGTGCCCACGTACCGGGACCGGGCCTCCAGCGGCACCACGAACGGCAGGTCCTCCGCCGGGACCTCCTCGGCCAGCAGGCTCACCTGCGCGTCCCGGAACACCAGCGCCGACAGCGTCCGGAACGCCAGCACCGCCGACGCCGCCGTGACCGACGCGGGAACCCGGGTGCCACCGGCGGCCAGGCCGCCGCCCACCGCCGCGCCCACCACCGGCCCGAGCGCCACCTTCTGCGGCCGGACGCCCATCACACCGGCCACCGTCCCCGCCACGACGCCCACCCGGACGGGGCCCGCACCGGGGAGCCGCCCGGCGGGCCACCCCGCCACGGCGGCCAGCGCCGTGCTCGACAGGAT
>DATADI010000016.1:0-1571 GCA_036258615.1 Thermomonospora sp.
CTGGCCGCCGCCGTGGCGTCCGGCGCCGTGCTGCGGCTGGCCGACGGCGTGGTGCTGCCCGCCGGGGCCGACGACCACGCCGCCCGGGTGCTGGCCGGGCTGCCCCAGCCGTTCACCGCCGCGCAGGCCAAGCAGGCCCTCGGCACCAGCCGCCGCGTCGCCATCCCGCTGCTGGAGCACCTGGACCGCCGGGGCGTGACCGAGCGGTCCGGCGACCACCGGCGCGTCGTGAAGCCCCCGAAAACCGGTTGAACCGCCCCGGCCCGTTCTGGCGTCATAGATCGCGACGAGGGAACGCCGAGGAACAGGCATCCACATCGGAAAGGAGCTGACGATGCCGTACGAGACCCTGCGGGGCGGCCGTGTTCCGATCCGCATGTGGACCGACCCGGCCACCGTCGAGGACGCCGCGCTGGACCAGCTGCGCAACGTCGCGGACCTGCCCTGGGTGGAGGGCGTCGCGGTGATGCCCGACGTCCACTACGGCAAGGGCGCGACCGTCGGGTCGGTGATCGCGATGCACGACGCCGTGTCCCCGGCGGCCGTGGGCGTGGACATCGGCTGCGGCATGACCGCGGTCCGGTCCAGCCTCACCGTCGAGGACATGCCCGACGACCTGAGCCGCCTGCGCGGGAGGCTGGAGAAGGCCATCCCGGTCGGCCGCGGCGCGCACGACACCCCGGTGGACCCGTCCGGCGTCCCGGGGTTCAGGGAGCGCGGCTGGTACGAGTTCTGGAAGGGCTTCGAGGAGCTGGCCCCCGCCGTCCGGGGGCGGTTCGGCCGGGCCCGCTCCCAGATGGGCACCCTGGGCAGCGGCAACCACTTCCTGGAGGTGTGCGCCGACGACGACGGGGCGGTGTGGATCGTCCTGCACTCCGGCTCCCGCAACATCGGCAAGGAGCTGGCCGACTACCACATCGACACGGCGCGGAAGCTCCCGCACAACCAGGACCTGCCCGACCGCGACCTCGCGGTGTTCCTCGGGGGCACCGACGAGATGGAGGCGTACCGGCGGGACCTGTTCTGGGCGCAGGACTACGCGCGGCGCAACCGGGCGCTGATGATGGCGCTCGCACAGAACGTCGTGACGACCTACTTCGCGGGCCGCAAGATCAAGTGGACCGACCACATCTCCTGCCACCACAACTACGTGGCCGAGGAGGTCTACGACGGCAGGGAGCTGCTCGTCACCCGTAAGGGCGCGATCCGCGCGGGCGGCGGCGACCTGGGCATCATCCCCGGCTCGATGGCCACCGGCACCTACATCGTGCGGGGCCTGGGCAACGCCGACGCCTTCAACTCCGCCTCGCACGGCGCGGGCCGGAAGATGAGCCGCAACAAGGCCAAGAAGACCTTCACGATCGACGACCTGCGCGCCCAGACCGAGGGCGTGGAGTGCCGCAAGGACGCCGGGGTGATCGACGAGATCCCCGGGGCCTACAAGGACCTGGAGTCGGTGATGGCCGCCCAGTCCGACCTGGTCCGGGTCGAGGCCCACCTCCGCCAGCTCATCTGCGTGAAGGGCTGACCGGTGCGCACCCGTCGGCAGCGGCCCGCCACGGCGCGGGCCG
>DATADI010000017.1:0-2724 GCA_036258615.1 Thermomonospora sp.
GAGCCCGCCGCCGAGTGGGAGCGCCGCGCGGCCGAGCTGCTCGACGCGCTCGGCCGCCCCGTCGCCGGGCTCGCCGAGGTGCTGCCCGGCGCCGGGCTGCGCCGCCGGACGTGCTGCCTGTGGGTGGCGCTCCCCGACCGGGACCCCTGCCCCAGCTGCTGCGTCACCCACCGCTGAGCCGCCCCACGCTCCGACTCGTCACCATGCCGCCCGACGCCGGGCCTGGACGCCGGTCAGTACGCGACGGTGATACGGCGACCGATCGCCTTCGGCTGCTCCAGCTCGTCCACGAGCGCGACGGCGTAGTCCTCGGCGCTGATGGTGCTGTCGCCGTTGGCGTCGGTCAGGAGCGTGTCGCCGCCCACCCGGTACCCGCCGGTCCGCTCCCCCGGCTCGATCACCGCGGCCGGGGAGATGTACGTCCAGTCCAGGTCTGCGGCCTCGGCGCGGATCAGGGCCAGCAGGTCGGCCTGGGCCAGGGCCTCCGCCTTGTACATCTCGGGGAACCCGGGGGTGTCCACCAGCCGGGTGCCCGGCGCGGCCTCCAGGCTGCCCGCGCCGCCGACGACGACGAGCCGCCGTACCCCGGCCCGCCGGAGGCCGTCCAGCACCGCGCGGCCCACCTCCAGCAGCGGCCCGGACGGCTCGGAGCCGTCCCGGGGCGGGGCGACGGCGAGCACCAGCGCGTCCTGGCCCTTGGCCAGGTCCGCGACGGCGTCGGCGTCGGACGCGTCGAGCGCGCGCGTGCCGTCCCGGCCGCCGCGGGCGGCGCCGGTGACCTCGTGGCCCCGGCTCCGGGCCTCCGCGGCGACCCGGCCGCCGATCATCCCGGTGGCCCCGATCAGCGCGATCCTCATGTGCCCTCCTCGGTGCGTCGCTGTTCGGCGCCGACGGTATCCATCGGATACTGGTTACTTCAACGTGCGCTTGGTATCCTCCGGAAACCGTGATGGGAGACGCGTTCGACCCGGCCTGCCCGACCCGCGTCGTGCTCGACCGCATCGGTGACAAGTGGTCGGTGCTGGTCGTGCTGAGCCTGCTCGAGGGGCCCCGGCGGTTCACCGGGCTGCGCGACACGATCGGCGGTGTGACGCCCAAGGTGCTCACCCAGACGCTGCGCGCGATGGAACGCGACGGGCTGCTGACCCGGCGGGTGTTCGCCGAGGTCCCGCCGCGCGTGGAGTACGAGCTGACCCCGCTCGGCCGGTCGCTGCGCGAGCCGATCCAGGCCATCGCCGACTGGGCCGAGCGCAACGTCACCGAGGTCATGGCCGCCCGCGAGCGGCACCCCGTCTGACCCGGTCCGCCGGAGATGGGCCGGAACCGGCGCGCCGCCGCCTGCGCGGGGGCCGCGGCGGTTACAGTCCGGCCGTGCGGATCTTTCGGGTGAACCTCCCATGATGGGGCGGACCCACGCCCTCAGCGGCGCGGTGGTGTGGCTGGCGGCCGTTCCCCTGCTCTCCCAGGAACGCTGGCTCGGGGACTTCGCGGTGTCGCTGTCGCCCGCCCAGGTCGCGGCGGGCACGGTCGTCTGCGCGGGCGCGGCGCTGCTGCCGGACATCGACCACCACAACGGGCGGATCGCCAACACCATCGGCCCGGTCACCAAGACGTTCTGCAAGTGGGTGGGCAAGCTGTCGGGCGGGCACCGGCAGGCGACCCACTCCGTGCTGTTCGCGCTGGCCGTCGGCCTGGCGATGGACCTGCTGGCCACCCACTTCGTGTACGGCTGGTGGGCGGCGCTGTGGATCACCGTGGGCTTCGGCCTGCGCGGCATCGGCCTGGACTTCGAGAAGCACGAGATGTGGTCGTCGGTCGCCGACTGCGCGGTGGCGGCGCTGGTGGTGTGGCTGATGCGCGACCTGGACATGAGCTTCGCCGGGTACGCGGTGACGCTGGGGTGCCTGGCGCACGTCGCCGGGGACTGCCTCACCCCACGCGGCTGCCCGGTGTTCTGGCCCGCGAAGTGGCGGCTGGACATCCCGCTCGTACCGCGCACGGACGGGAAGGTGGAGCGGTGGGTGGTGGCGCCGCTGCTGACGCTGGGCGCGGCGATCCTGGCGGTGCGCTCGATCCTCGGGGACGCCGCCGTGCGCTGGCTCAACCAGGGCTGACCTCGGGACGGCGGGGAGGCGGTGAGGCCCCCCCGCCGTGAACGGGGCGGTGGGAGAAGGCTCTGCAGGTCAGTAGCGCACGACCAGCGCGATCCGGTGATGGTCGACCAGGAAGCCGTCGGAGACGAACGTGACCTCGCCGCCGTACTCCAGGACGGTCTCGATCACGGCGTCCACGGCGTCCTCGGCGCCCTCCTCCGGGACGGGCACCAGGCGTCCCTCGGCGGACCGGACGGCGGGCGCGTAGTAGCCGCGTTCGACCACCAGGTGGGCGCCGCGACCCTCCTCGGCCAGCCGCGCCACGTCGGCCAGCCCGGCGGCGTACCGGCGCAGGCCCCGGGCGGCCTCCAGCTCGCTGAGCACGGCGACCTCGCGGAGGTCCTCGTAGGCCGCCAGCACCGGCCGCGACAGCTCCGCCAGCTCCGCGGCGGTGGCCGTGCCGTGGTCGCCGTCGATCCGGCCCGCCAGGACGATCGACCCGCGGGTCGCCTCCTCGAAGAGCGCCTGGGCACGGGTCTCCCCCGCGACGACGACCGGGCGCGGGTCGCGGCCGTTCACCACGCCCAGCGCGGCGGCGACCGCCCGGTGGAAGCGCCCGTCGCGGCCCGGC
>DATADI010000018.1:0-11268 GCA_036258615.1 Thermomonospora sp.
AAGATCGCTCGTTCCTCGCGCTCTTGAAAGCCTCCTCAGTCCAGACCACGCGGGCCCGACTCGCGGGTCGGGGGATCGGCGCGGTGGGGGTCGGAGTTCAGGGTTGGTGGACGAGGGATTCGACGCCGGCGGGGAGGGTGCCTTCGCGGGCGGCTTCGCTGAGGTAGGTCTCCAGGACGGACTGGAAGGCTCGGGCGGCGTGGGTGAGGGTGACGTCCTTGCGGTGGGCCATGGCGATGGTGCGCAGCAGGCCCGGGACGGGGTGGGCGGCGCGGGCGGCGGGGGTGTCGGGGCGGGTGGGGGACACGGCGAGCGGGGTGCCGCGGAGGCGGGGGCGGCCGGCGAGGACCATGCTGGGGACGACGGCGATGCCGAGGCCGGCCTCGACGAAGCGGAGGACGGCGTCCATCTCGCCGCCCTCGACGGCGAACCGGGGTTCGAAGCCGGCCTGGCGGCAGGCCCCGATGGTGGCCTCGCGCAGGTCGTACCCGGGGCGGAACATCACCATGGGGCGGTCCCGCAGGTCCTCGATGCGCAGGTAGGGGCGGCGGGGAAGGAGGGTCTCGCGGGGGGCGGGCGGACCGGGGACGTCGGCGTGCGGGGCGGGCGAGGCGATCACCAGGTGCTCGCGGAGGATCGCGGTGGTCTCCAGCGGGGCGTCCCCCGCCAGCGGCAGGATCACCAGCGCCAGGTCCAGCGAGCCGCGGGTCAGGTCGCGGACCAGGTCGCGGGAGCCGCCCTCCTCCACCAGCAGCCGGATGCCCGGGTAGGTGTCGTGGAAGCGGCGCAGCACGTCCGCCAGCAGGCCCGCGCACAGCGACGGTGTCGCGCCCAGCCGCACCCGGCCGCGCCGCAGCCCGGCGAGTTCCTGGACCTCCAGCCGGGCGGTGTCGACGTCGGCGAGGATCCGCTTGGCCAGCGGCAGCAGCGCCTCCCCGGCGGGGGTGAGGGTGATGTTGCCCCGGGCCCGGCTGAACAGGGACGCGCCCAGCTCCGACTCCAGCGCCCGGATCTGCTTGGACAGGGACGGCTGGGCCACCCCCAGGGACTCGGCGGCATGGGTGAAGTGCCGGGTCTCGGCGACGGCGACGAAGTACGCGAGCTGCTGCAACTGCACGCCCCATAGCGTACGGCTATGAAGATTCCGGGCTTCATGCCGGGATATGGATAAGGGGCGCCCCGGTACTCCGGGACGCCCCCTGCTCGCGGAACCGTCAGGACTTCTTCTTGCCGCCCGCGGTGGCGGCGAGGAAGTCGTGGTTGAGCCGGACGATGGTGTCCAGCGGGATGCCCTTGGGGCAGGCGACGGTGCACTCGCCGGTGACGGTGCAACCGCCGAAGCCCGCCTCGTCGTGGGCCTCCACCATCTTCACCACCCGGTCGTACCGCTCGGGCTGGCCCTGGGGGAGCAGCCCGAGGTGGGTGACCTTGGCGGCGGTGAACAGCATGCCCGAGCCGTTCGGGCAGGCCGCGACGCAGGCACCGCAGCCGATGCACTCGGCGGCCTCGAACGCGCGGTCGGCGTCGGGCTTGGGCACCGGCACGGCGTGCGCGTCGGGGGCCGAGCCGGTCGGCGCCGAGATGTAGCCGCCCGCCTCGATGATCCTGTCGAACGCCGACCGGTCCACCACCAGGTCCTTGACCACCGGGAACGCCTTGGCGCGCCACGGCTCGATGTCGATGGTCTCGCCGTCCTTGAACTTGCGCATGTGGAGCTGGCAGGTGGTGGTGGCCTTCTCCGGCCCGTGCGGGGTGCCGTTGATGACCAGCGAGCACATCCCGCAGATGCCCTCACGGCAGTCGTGGTCGAAGGCGATCGGGTCCTCGCCCTCCAGGATCAGCCGCTCGTTCAGGACGTCGAGCATCTCCAGGAAGGACATGTCGGGGGAGACGTCGTCGAGCTTGTACTCGACCATCTTCCCCGGGTCCTCGGGGCCCTTCTGGCGCCAGATGCGCAGCGTCAGCTTCATGTGTTCGCTCTCTTGGTGAGCGCAGGGCGCAGCGTCAGACACGCCTGCATTACTTGTACGACCTCTGAGTCGGCTTGACGTATTCGAATTCGAGGGCCTCCTTGTGGAGGATCGGCTGCTCGCCGGATCCCGCCCACTCCCAGGCGGCCACGTAGGAGAAGTTGATGTCGTCGCGCTTGGCCTCGCCGTCCTCGTCCTGGGACTCGGCGCGGATGTGGCCGCCGCACGACTCGGTGCGGTGCAGCGCGTCGATGCACATCAGCTCGGCCAGCTCCAGGAAGTCGGCCACCCGGCCGGCCTTCTCCAGGGACTGGTTGAGGTCGGCGGCCGAGCCGGGCACCTTGACCCGCCGCCAGAACTCCTCGCGCAGCGCGGGGATGAGGTCCAGCGCCTTGCGGAGCCCCTCCTCGGTACGTTCCATGCCGCAGTACTCCCACATGATATGGCCGAGTTCGCGGTGGAAGGAGTCGACGGTGCGGTCGCCGTCGATCGACAGCAGCCTCTCGATCTGGGCGTTGACGCGGCCCTCGGCCTCGGCGATCGCCTCGGCGGGGACCTCGCCGAGCCCGTTGTTCTTCGCGAGGTAGTCGCCGATGGTGTTCGGCAGCACGAAGTACCCGTCGGCCAGGCCCTGCATCAGCGCGGACGCGCCGAGGCGGTTGGCGCCGTGGTC
This sequence comes from Thermomonospora sp., assembly GCA_036258615.1. GTDB lineage: Bacteria > Actinomycetota > Actinomycetes > Streptosporangiales > Streptosporangiaceae > Thermomonospora. The sequence continues at coordinate 2,644 of DATADI010000018.1, forward strand.
GGAGAAGTTGGCCTCCCCGATCACGAACATGCCCGGGATGGTGGACTCCAGGTCGTAGTCCACCCACAGCCCGCCCATCGTGTAGTGGACGGCGGGGTAGATCCGCATCGGCGTCTCGTACGGGTTCTCACCCGTGATCCGCTCGTACATGTCGAAGAGGTTGCCGTACTTGGCCTTGACGGCCTCCAGGCCGAGCCGCTTGATCGCGTCGGCGAAGTCCAGGTAGACGCCGAGGCCGCCGGGGCCGACGCCGCGTCCCTCGTCGCAGACGTTCTTGGCGGCCCGCGAGGCGATGTCGCGCGGCACCAGGTTGCCGAACGCCGGGTAGATGCGCTCCAGGTAGTAGTCGCGCTCGTCCTCGGGGATGTCGGCGGGCTTACGGGTGTCGCCGGCCTGCACCGGCACCCACACGCGGCCGTCGTTGCGCAGCGACTCCGACATCAGGGTCAGCTTGGACTGGTGGTCGCCGCTGACCGGGATGCACGTCGGGTGGATCTGGGTGTAGCACGGGTTGGCGAACAGCGCGCCGTGCTTGTGGGCCCGCCAGATCGCGGTGACGTTGGAGCCCATCGCGTTGGTGGACAGGTAGTAGACGTTGCCGTAGCCGCCGGAGGCCAGCACCACGGCGTCGCCGGTGTAGGTCTTGATCTCGCCGGTGACCAGGTTGCGGACGACCACGCCGCGCGCCCGCCCGTCCACCATCACCAGGTCGAGCATCTCGTGGCGCGGGTGCAGCTCCACGTTGCCCGCGTCCACCTGCCGCATCAGCGCCTGGTACGCGCCCAGCAGGAGCTGCTGGCCCGTCTGGCCCCGGGCGTAGAAGGTCCGGGAGACCTGCGCGCCGCCGAACGACCGGTTGTCCAGCAGGCCGCCGTACTCGCGGGCGAACGGGACGCCCTGCGCGACGCACTGGTCGATGATCTGGGTGCTGATCTCGGCGAGGCGGTGCACGTTCGACTCGCGGGCGCGGAAGTCGCCGCCCTTCACGGTGTCGTAGAACAGCCGGTGCACGCTGTCGCCGTCGTTGCGGTAGTTCTTGGCCGCGTTGATGCCGCCCTGCGCGGCGATCGAGTGGGCCCGGCGCGGGCTGTCCTGGAAGCAGAACTGCACGACGTGGTAGCCCAGCTCGGCCAGGGTCGCCCCGGCCGACCCGCCGGCCAGCCCGGTGCCGATGATGATGATCGTCTTCTTGCGCTTGTTGGCCGGGTTGACGAGCTTGGCCTCGAACCTGCGCCTGGTCCAGCGGTCCTCGATGGGCCCCTTGGGCGCCTTGGTGTCGGCGATCGGCTCGCCGCTCTTGTAGAAGCTGTCGGACATGTCAGTCCACCAATCCCACGGTGACCGCGAACGGCACGGACAGATAACCGGCGACGATGACGACGGCGAAGGCGGTGGCGGCCAGGTCCAGCGTGCGGGCGCGCTGCGGGCTCGTCCGGCCCAGCGACTGCAGGGCGCTGACCAGGCCGTGCCGCAGGTGGAAGCCCAGCGCGACGACGGCCAGCGTGTAGAACAGGGTCACGTACCAGCGTTCGGGGGCGAAGTCGGCGCTGACGTTGCGGTAGACCTCGCCGTGCTCGAAGCCGGGGTTGACGGTGCCGAACGTGAGGTCCAGCAGGTGGTAGATCACGAACAGGAAGATGATCACGCCGCCCCAGCGCATGGTGCGGGCCGCGTACGAGCCCTGCACCTTCGCCCGGTGCTGGTAGCGCACCGGCCGGGCCCGCCGGGCCCGCGCGGTCAGCTGCACCGCCATGGTGATGTGCAGGATCACCGAGGCCAGCAGCACGACCCGCAGGATCCACAGGAACCACTCGTGGTGCAGCACCGGCTCGCCGATCGTCCGCAGCCAGGCGGCGTACTCGTCGAACTCCTCCGGGCCGAAGAAGATCTTCAGGTTGCCCACCATGTGGGCCACGATGTACAGCAGCAGGACGGCGCCGGTCACCGCCATGATCGACTTCTTGCCGACCGTGGAGCGGTACAGCGCCGGGAGCGCGCGGGGTGACGTTTGAACCACGCGCGCACGGTAGGTCGCGCGCGGTCAGTCAGTCCAAGTCATGGCAACACTCGTTCCGATAGCCCCGGGCTATGAACCCGTGCCCTGTGGGCCGTTCGTCCGTTTCGGGGTGTCGGTGCAGGTGAGCGACCTCACACCCGCACAAGGAACTCCGGCCCCTGTGCGGGCTGAGCGGACGTCAGCGGGGAAGCTTCACCACGGTGACAAAGAAGTCGTCGATCTGCCGGACCACGTCGATGAACCGCTCGAAGTCCACCGGCTTGGTCACGTAGGCGTTGGCGTGCAGGTGGTAGCTGCGCAGGATGTCCTCGTCGGCCTCGGACGTGGTGAGCACCACCACCGGGATGGAGCGCAGCTTCGGGTCGGCCTTGACCTCCTCCAGCACCTCCCGGCCGTCCTTGCGGGGCAGGTTGAGGTCCAGCAGGATCAGGTCCGGCCGGGGCGCGCCCGCGTACGGGCCCTCACGGCGCAGGTAGGCCATCGCCTCCTCGCCGTCGCTGACGACCTTGAGGCTGTTGCCGACCTTGTTGTCCTCGAACGCCTCGCGGGTCAGCAGCACGTCGCCGGGATCGTCCTCGACGAGCAGGACCTCGATCGCGCGGGGGGTGTCACTCATCGGCCGTGCTCTCGCCTTCCGTCGCTTCGGTGGTGGGCCGCCCGGCGCCCGCCCGGCGTGCGGGGAGCGTCCAGCGGAACGTGGTGCCGGGACCCTCGTGGCCGGAGTCCAGCCAGATCCGGCCGCCGTGGTACTCGACGATCTTGCGGCACATGGCCAGGCCGATGCCGGTGCCGGAGTAGGTGTCCTGCGGATGCAGCCGCTGGAAGATCAGGAAGATCCGCTCGGCGTACTTGGGGTCGATGCCGATCCCGTTGTCGGCGCAGGCGAACTCCCACAGGTCCGGCTGCTCGGCCGAGCGCGCCGCGGTGATCCGCACCCGCGGCGGGTCGTCCCCGCGGAACTTGATCGCGTTGCCGACCAGGTTCTGGAACAGCAGCGACAGCAGGGTCCGGTCGCCGGTCACGGTGGGCAGGTCCTCGGCGGTGACCTCGGCCCCGGCCTCCTCGATGGCGTGCTCCAGGTCGTCCATCGCCCGGCCCAGCGCCTCGTTCAGGTCCACCGGCTGCTGCCGGCGCTCGGAGCGGCCGACCCGCGACAGGGTGAGCAGGTCGTTGATCAGCGCCTGCATGCGCTTGGAGCCGTCCACCGCGAAGTCGATGTACCGGCGGCCCCGCTCGTCCAGCCGGTCGCCGTACCGGCGCTCGATCATCTGGCAGAAGCTCGCCACCTTGCGCAGCGGCTCCTGCAGGTCGTGGCTGGCGACGTAGGCGAACTGCTCCAGCTCGGCGTTGGAGCGGCGCAGCTCGTCGGCCTGCTCGGCGGCGATCCGCCGGGCCTCGGAGGTCGCCCGCCACTCCTGGACGATCCGGTGCCGCATGGAGTCGACGATCCCGGCCAGCTCGGCCACCTCGGCCGGGCCCGACACCCGCAGCGGATGCGCGAAGTCGCCCTGTGACACCGCCCGGACCTGGTCGGTCAGCCGGGTCATCGGGCCGACCACCGCCCGCCGGATCATCACCACCGTCGCCAGCGCCACCAGCACGATCACCACCCCGGTGAACGTCAGCGACACGTACAGGGTGCGGGCCCGGTCGCGCAGCAGCTGGTCGTAGGTGTTGTGCAGGTCGGTCAGGCCGCGCTGGGTGGCGGAGTTGGCGAAGCCCGCCGCGCGGAACAGGTCGCGGCCCTGCTCGTTGTGCGGCGGGGTCAGCTCCGCGCCCGCCGCCAGCGGCACCGCGAACCGGGCGCGCCAGGCGGCCGACGCGGCGGTGGCCCGGTCGAGCCGCTCGCGGACCTCCGCGCCCCCGGACACCCCGTCCAGCAGCCGCCGCATCGTCGCGATCGCCTGGCCCTCGGTGGTCACCGCCTCCCGGTAGGCCGCCAGGTCGGCCCGCCGCCCGGTGCGCACGTACGCGCGGATCGCGGTGTCCTGCTCGTCCAGCGCGGTGGTGATCTGGAACTGCTGGAGCGCGGCCGGGTCCACGTGGTCGATCAGCGCGTCGCGGGCCTGGTCGTTGCTCTGGAACGCCATCGCCGACAGGATCACCGCGGCCAGCAGGAGCAGCGCCATCACCAGCCCGCCGGCGCTGAACCACTGGCCCAGCGTGATCCGGCTCAGCCCGCGGCGGGGCGCGGGCGGGCGCAGCGGCGCCAGCGTGGGCGGCAGCGGCGACGTCGCCGACGTGCCCGGCGGCACCAGCACCGGGGACCCCCCGGCGGGCTCCGGCGAGGCGGCGCTCAAGGACCCTCCCGGCGGGACAGCAGCAGGACGGCGACGTCGTCGGTCAGCTCCTCGCCGTTCAGCGCCTCCACCTCGGCCATCAGCGTGTCGATGAGCGCGTCGCCGGAGGCGCCCGAGCCGTGCGCCTTGCGGGCCAGGCCCACCAGCCCCTCGGTGCCCAGCCGGATGGCGCCCCGCCCGATCCGGCCCTCGATGAGCCCGTCGGTGTACAGCAGCAGGTCCCAGGACTCGCCCAGCTCGATCTCGGCGGCCGGCCAGGCGTCGTCGCCGACCAGGTCGGTCGGCAGCCCCAGCGCGGGCCCGGAGGGCTCCTCCGGCACGGCGACCACGCCGGAGGCGTTGAACAGCAGCGGCGCCGGGTGCCCCGCCAGGTGCATCCGGGCGGTGCGGCGGGACGGGTCGACGGTCATCATGCACAGCGTGGTGAACAGCTCGTCGCTGCGCCGCTCATGGCCGAGCACGGTGTTCAGCGTGGCCAGCAGGCCCTCGCCGGTGTGCCCGGCCAGCACCAGCGTGCGCCAGGCCATCCGCAGGCACACGCCCAGCGCCGCCTCGTCGGGCCCGTGCCCGCACACGTCGCCGATCATCAGGTGCACCGCCCCGTCGGCGGTCTGCACCGTGTCGTAGAAGTCCCCGCCCAGCAGCGCCCGGCGGCGGCCCGGCCGGTAGCGGGCGTGGTGCCGCAGCGCGGCGTCGTCGATCAGCGGGACCGGCAGCAGGCCGCGCTCCAGCCGGGCGTTCTCCCGGCTGACGATGCGGGCCTCCACCAGCCGCCGCTCGCTCTCCTCGGCCCGCTTGCGCTCGATGGCGTACCGGATGGCGCGGGCCAGCAGCGGCCCGTCCACCTCCCCCTTGACCAGGTAGTCCTCGGCGCCCATGGCGACCGCCCGGACCCCCAGGTGGGCGTCGGCCAGCCCGGTCAGCACCACCACCGCGGCCCGGCCGGTCAGCCCCAGCACCTCGCGCAGCAGCTCCAGGCCGCCCGCGTCGGGCAGCGACATGTCGGCCAGCACGCAGTGCACGCGGGCCGACATGACCCGCCGCGCCTCGCCGAGCGTCCGGGCGTGCAGGATCTCCACGTCCAGGCCGGAGTCGGCGAGCAGCTCCTCGACCAGGAACGCGTCGCCGGGATCGTCCTCGATGAGCAGCAGCCGCAGCCGGCCGTCGATGCCGGGGACTACGGTCGTCGGGTGGTCGGTGGTTGTGCTCACAGATGGCTCTCGGATGGTCGGCGCGGGCGGCGGCGCCCGGGGGCTCGGCTGGGCGGCATGGACACGGGCATGGCAACGGCTCGGCGTCACTTTCCACACTGGCGGGCCGCGCCGGGCGGCGGCGCTGGCCTGACCGCCGGAGCCCCGGCTCAGGAGCATCGGCATGGGACGTCCCGATGCCCGCTCCGTACGCCCTTGACCTTACCGTCTCCCCTCCGGGGTCCGCACCCCGCCGGGCCGGTGCCGATCATGGAAGAACGGTTCCGGCGAAGCCCGCGGGCCGGAAAACCGTTCGAGATTCCGGGGTGCGGCACCTAGGGTCGCCGCGTGAGGAGCGCGTTGCCGGTAGCCGATCCCGGAGTGGCCGACCATCGTTCGCCCTGGCGTTATCTGTGGTGGCTGGCCCGCCGCCAGGCGCGGGCCCAGCTGGTGGGCATCGGCTGGGGCGTGCTGTGGATGCTCACCCTCGCGCTGACCCCCGCCGTGATCGGCCGGGCCGTGGACGAGGGCGTGGCGGCCCGGGACGGGTCGGCGCTGGCCGCCTGGTCGGGCGTGCTGCTCGCGCTCGGCATCCTGACCGCCGTCACCAGCGGGCTGCGCCACCGGACGGCGGTGTACTGCTGGCTGTCGGCGGCCTACCGCACCGTCCAGCTGGTGACCCGGCAGTCCACCCGGCTCGGGGCGACCCTGTCCAGGCGGATCAGCGCGGGCGAGGTCGTCAGCGTGGGGATCTCCGACGTGTCGCACATCGGCGACGCCCTCGACATCGTGATCCGGGGGAGCGCCGCGGTGGTCGCGATCGTCGCGGTGGCCGTGCTGATGCTGGCGGCGTCCCCGCCGCTGGGGCTGCTGGTGCTGGCCGGGGTGCCGCTGATCCTGCTGGCCGCCGCGCCGCTGATGCGCCCGTACCGGCGCCGCCAGGAGCGGCTGCGCACCCTGGTGGGCGACCTGAACACGCGCGCCACCGACATCGTCGCGGGACTGCGGGTGCTGCGCGGGATCGGCGGCGAGGCGCTGTTCGCCGACCGGTACCGCGCCGAGTCGCAGCGGGTCCGGCGGGCCGGGGTGGAGGCCGCGGCGGCCGAGTCGATGCTGGCCGGGGCCGAGGTGCTGCTGCCGGGCCTGCTGGTCGTCGCGGTGACCTGGCTGGGCGCGCGGTTCGCGGTGGAGGGCTCCATCACCGTGGGCGAGCTGGTCACCTTCTACGGGTACGCGGTGTTCCTGATCCACCCGATGGGGACGATCGGGGAGGCCGCCGACAAGCTCACCAAGGGGCACGTGGCGGCCGGGCGCGTGGTGCGGATCCTGGCGCTGGACCCGGAGCTGCCCGACGAGGGCACCGCCGAGCCGTCCGGCGCGGAGCTGGTGGACCCGGTGTCCGGGCTGGTGGTCCGGCCCGGCGGGCTGACCGCGGTGGCCGCCGCCGACCCCGCCGACGCCGCCGCGCTCGCCGACCGGCTGGGCCGCTACGCCGAGGTGCCGGGCTCCGACGTCACGTACGGCGGGGTGCCGCTGCGCGACCTGGCGCGGCTGCGCGAGCGGATCATCGTCACGGTCAACGAGGACGTCCTGCTGTCCGGCCGCCTGGCGGACACGCTGACCGGCGGCGTCCCCGGCCGCGACCTGGCCGGGGCGGTGCACGCCGCCTCCGCCGAGGACGTGGTCGACACGGTCGGCCTGGACGCCCACGTCGTGGAGGCGGGGCGGGAGTTCTCCGGCGGCCAGCAGCAGCGGCTGCGGCTGGTGCGCGCGCTGGCCGCCGACCCCGAGGTGCTGGTCCTGGTGGAGCCCACCAGCGCGGTGGACGCCCACACCGAGGCCCGGATCGCCGACCGCCTCGGCGCGGCGCGCGCCGGGCGCACGACGGTGGTGTGCACCACCAGCCCCCTGGTTCTCGACCGCGCCGACCACGTCGCCTACGTCGAGAAGGGCGTCGTGGTGGCCGAGGGCACCCACCGTGACCTGCTCGACCGCGAGCCCCGCTACGCCGCCGCCGTGACCCGCGGCGAAGACCGCGACCGCGTCACCGGCTGAGCGCCGGGAGTCAGGGAGAACGAGGATGAGTGCGGAGATCCTGCCCGTCGCGACGCCCGCCCAGGTGCGGGCGTACGCGCGGCGGCTGACGCTGCGGTACCCCGGCGCGCTGGCCGGGGCGCTGCTGCTGCACGCGCTGGCGGCGGTGGCCGGGCTGGTCGCGCCCCGGCTGCTGGGCGAACTGGTGCAGGACGTGTCCGACGGCCGGGCCCAGGTGGACACGATCGCCCTGACCATCGCCGGGTTCGTGGTCGTCCAGGGCGTCCTGCTGCGGTTCGCGTACTACGCCTCCACCGCGCTGGGCGAGCGGGTGCTGGCGGAGCTGCGGGAGGAGTTCGTCGACCGGGTGCTGGCACTGCCGCTGCCGGTGGTGGAGCGGGCGGGCACCGGCGACCTGGTGAGCCGCACCTCCCGGGACGTGGGGGCGCTGGCCACCACGGTCCGGTTCGCGGTGCCCGAGGCCATGATCGCGCTGGTCGTGGTGGTGTTCACGCTCGGGGCGCTGGCGCTGGTCGGGCCGCTGCTGATGCTGCCCTGCCTGGTCGCGATGCCGCTGATCTGGTGGGTGACCCGCTGGTACCTGCCGCGTGCCCGCCAGGGCTACCTGCGGGAGAACGAGGCGTGGGCGCAGCTGACCGACGGCCTGGCCGAGACCGTCGCCGGGGCCCGTACCGTCGAGTCGCTGGGCCTGCAGCGGCGGCGGCACGAGCGCGCCGACGCCGACATCGCCGAGAGCTGGCGGCGCGAGCGGTACACCCTGGGGCTGCGCCTGGTCTTCTACCCGGTGGTGGAGGTCGGCTTCGCGCTGCAGGTGGTCGCGACGCTGCTGATCGGCGGGATCTACCACATCAACGGGTGGGCGTCGCTGGCGCAGGTCACCGCCGCGACCCTGTACGTCCAGCAGCTCATCACGCCGGTGGAGCGCATCCTGAACCAGCTCGACGAGCTGCAGGTCGGCGGGGCGTCGCTGGCGCGGCTGCTGGGGGTCGGCACCATACCGCCCGACCGGCCGGCCACCGCCCCCGGCGGGTCTCCCGGCGAGCCCGGCGAGCCCGGCGAGCGC
>DATADI010000019.1:0-5363 GCA_036258615.1 Thermomonospora sp.
CCCAGGGGCGTGCGGTCAGGCGGCGGGGCGCTGGAAGGGGAGGTAGCGTTCGGCGCGGTGGGGACGGGCGGGGAGACCGGTGGACTCGACGGCGAGGATGCGGTCGAAGCGGAAGGCGCGGACGCCGCGGCGGAGGCGGCACCAGCCGACGAAGTGCCAGTGGTCGCGGTGGACCAGGCAGGTGACCGGCTCGACCTCGCGGATGGTGACGTTGGCGTGGGCGTCGCCGTAGCAGAGGCGGACGACGCGGCGTTCGGTGATGGCCTCGGCGATGACGCGGGCGCGGTCGGCGGTGGCCTCGGCCAGCGGGTCGGTCAGGGTGGCGAGCGTGTCGGAGACGACGGGGTCGGCGGGGTCGAGGTCGGCGGTCAGGTGGCGCAGCGCGCGGCGGGCGGCGGCGGCCTGGGGGCCGCTGCCGAGGTGGGCGAGCGAGAGGGCCAGCGCGGCGATCTCGGCCGGGGGCAGGTCGCCGGTCCGGGCGGTGGTGCGCGTGTCGTCCATGCATTCGATTATATGTTCGAACACTGACATCCGGCGGCCCCGGACGACCGGCGTAAGGGGTTTCTATCAGGTCAGTTACCTGCTCCCCGGACGAGAGATGCGTAGGTTATCGTCGCGATCATCATCGTTTGTTCCGTCCGCCGTCCCCCGCGCGCGGTCGCCTGAACGAGGAGCCCGATGACCGTCGTCCTGGTGGTGTTGTGCGTGGTCGTCGGGGCGCTGGAGCTGTATCTCGGCAAGCAGGGCCGGGACCAGGCCAGGGCGTTCGCCGACCGCATCGAGGAGCTGCGCGACCAGGTCACCAAGCAGAACGGCGTGCTGGTCACGGTGGGCGAGCAGCTCACCGCCGAGCTGTCGCGGGTCAAGCGGGACGTGCTGCCCGGCCTGGACGAGCGGCTGCGGCGCAACACCGGGCAGATCGAGGAGCTGGGCGCGCTGCTGCGGCAGGCCGACGAGTACCTCAAGACCCAGGCGTCCCGCCTGCAGGACCTGGAGCAGCAGCGGGTCACCCTGTCGGCGCTGCGCCGCAAGCTCACCGACCTGGAGTCGGCCGTCCGCACGGGTCCCCGCCCCGACGGCCCGGACGCCGGGGAGCGCATCGACACCGCCCTCGGCCGCCTGGCCGACCTGGAGCGCAACGGCACCGAGATCCTGGAGCTGCAACGCGACCTCACCCGGACCCTGGAGGACGTCGAGGACGTCGTCAGCGACCTGCTGCACTACGCCGGGGGCGAGCTGGGAGAGGCGGTGCGCTCGTCGCTGACCGGCGGGCGCGCCCCGGTCCCGCCGGTCCCCGGCCGGGTGTGGGCGCGCGACCCCCAGGTGCGCGACGTCATGACCGAGGTGTACGAGCGGTGCGTCGACGTCGTCGGCCTGTCGACGCGGTTCCGTGCCGCCGGGCGGGCCGAGAACGGCTCCCCGGAGCGGCGACGCTACTTCCTGTCCGGCCGGACCATGGAGGAGCTGGCCGGGACGTTCACCGACCTGCTCATCTCCACGGGCCGCGACGGGGGCGCCGCCGCGCTGCTGCCCACCGACGTGCGGGTCGCCGGAGCGCCGCATCCCGCCGAACGCCCGGTGCCCGCCGACGAGGCGGCGCTCAAGGCGCTGCTGAGGGCCCTGCACGACAGCGGCGGGGGCACGGCGCAGATCGGGCCGCTGCTGGCCGTACGGACCCGTGAGGAACTGCTGTGCGCGGTGCTGACACCCTCACAGTCGCTGGAGCTGGAGGACGACGAGGTGTTCTGGGACCCGTCGGCGGCGGCGCTGCGGCTGCGGCGGATGGCCGCGCATCAGGTGTGGGAGCTGACCGACTGGGCCGCCCAGCTCCCGACCGCGTAGGCGTGCACGCCGCCGTTCCCCTGGTCCCGCCCCGGCTCACCGAACCGCACGGCCAGCGGGCAGGTCACCGCGCCGGTGGCGGCGTCCACCTCCGCGCACAGCCCGACGCCGGCGGCGCGGTCGAGCAGCACCGCCCCCTCGATGGAACGCACCGCGCGGACCGCCGAAGGGAGCGTCCCCGCGTCGGCGGGGTCGTACAGCTCGTCGAAGACCAGCCGCCGCGCGTACCGGACCAGGGCGGCGGCGTCGACCACGCGGGTCCCGACGGCGGCCGACGGACCGGCGATGACGACGCCGTAGGTCTGCGTCTCCCGGCCGCGCACGTAGATCTCCCGGTCCGGTTCCAGGCCGCGGGCCCGCGACCGCACCCGCAGGTGCAGGCCGAACCCCACGGCGCGGTCGAGGAACACCGGCGGGGTCACCGCGGCCGGGGCGCCCACCCGCACCGCCGCCGGGGGCATCCGCCACTCGGGCAGGAAGAGACCGACCCCCCTGGCCAGCAGCCGCCACACCGGCCGGCCCGTCAGGTCGGGCGCGAACTCCCCGCGCGGGGTCCGTACCGGCGGGTCCCCGACCGGTCCGGGCGCGTCGACGGCGACCATGCCGCCATCCTCCGACGGGACGAGCCCGGGAGACAAGGCCGGGAGACAAGGCCGGGAGACAAGGCCGCCCGGCCGGTACGCTCGATGCGCCGCGCGGGGCACCGCGTCCCCGCCCGCCGCCGGGCTACCGTGGTACGACCGATCTCGACGAGGGCGCCGCCGATGAACGTGCAGGACATGATGGTGTTCCGCGACGCCGGTTCGCGGACCGTCGACAAGTACCTGATGTCGTACGAGGGGCAGGTCATCGCCGTGCGGCGGCATCCGGCGGTGCTGTTGCAGGCGGCGGGCGAGACGCTGGGCGGCCTGCTGTTGTCGGCGCTGGTGCACACCTACACCGGGTTCCCGCTGCTGTGGTTCCCGTGGCTGTTCCTGGTCGGCCGGCTGGTGTGGAAGGTGACGGCCTGGTCCATCACGTTCTTCCTGGTCACCGAGCACCGGGTGATGCTGGTCAGCGGGGTGCTCAACCGCAAGGTGGCGATGATGCCGCTGGCGAAGGTCGAGGACATCAAGCTCGACCGCTCCCCCATCGGGCGGATCCTCGGGTACGGGGAGTTCATCATCGAGTCCGCCGGTGACAAGCAGGCGCTGCGCAACGTCTCCTACATGCCGTACCCGGAGCAGCTCTACCTGGAGATCTCGTCGATGATCTTCGGTGCCGAGGACGAGTCGCCGGACTGACGTCACGGGGACCGGTTCCCTGGCCGCAACGGGACACTGTCCTGGCTGCCCCGGGACGCCTGACCTATCGCTAAACGAATCCAACCGGATCTAGGGTTTAGGCGTCCAACGCGGTAGACGTACACCTCGGACCAGGGGATCGACATGCGCTCCAGCCAACCGACTCGCGGCGACCTGACTCCCGAGCTCCTGCAGACGTCCCAGTGGACCGACGAGCAGGTCGGCGCCGCCGGGATCCCGGTGCACGACATCCCGTTCGTCACCGTCGGGGGCGGCATCGGGTCGTTCGTGACGCTGGACTACCTGCGCGTCTACGGCGTGCCGACGGCGAACCTGCGGGTGCTGTCCAACATCGACACGCCCTGGGAGACCTATGAGTACCTCACGCGGGTCTCGCAGATCCCCCGGCCGGAGCGGATCCGGTCCGACTCGGCCTCGCGCCCGGACAACCTGTGGGGGTTCCCGTCCTACGCGCTGGAGGAGGCGTGGAAGGACAAGTCGCTGCGCCACCTCAAGCAGATCCTCACCGAGCCGATCCTCGACGACTACTGGACGCCGCGCGCCGGCACCGTCTTCCAGAACCTGGAGCGCGAGGCCAAGCGCATCGCGTACTGGGACATGCTCGTCAAGGGTCAGGTCCGGATGGTGCGGCGCCGTGTCGGCGGGGGCTACTTCACGGTGCTCACCCCGCCGGAGGGGCTGAGCGCCACCAGGCGGGTGGCGTTCCGTTCGCGGTTCGTGCACCTGGCGGTGGGTTACCCGGGGCTGAAGTTCCTGCCCGACCTCCAGGACTTCCGCGAGCGCTACCAGGACTACCACCACGTCGTGAACGCCTACGAGCGGCACGAGCACGTGTACGAGACCCTCAAGCAGCGGCCGTCCGTCGTGGTGGTGCGAGGCGGCGGCATCGTCGCCTCCCGTGTGCTGCAGCGGCTCATGGACGACCGCGAGAAGTACAACCTGCAGACCCAGATCGTGCACATCTTCCGGACGTTCGTCACCGGGTCGCACGGGCCGAACGTCTTCATGCGGCGGCGCGGCGGCGACGGCTGGGCGTACCAGGGCTTCAACTACCCCAAGTCGGTGTGGGGTGGCCAGCTCAAGGCGCAGATGCGCAAGCTCGACGGTGAGGACCGCGCCAAGCTCTACAAGGACATGGGCGGCACCAACACCCCCCGGCGGCGGCGCTGGCAGCAGCAGATGGCCAAGGGCCGCCGGGAGAACTGGTACCACGCGTTCCAGGGCGTGGTCGACAAGGTCGAGCCGAGCCCCGACAACCGGCTGGTCAGCCACGTGCGCAGCAACGAGGGCCGGGTGCAGCAGTACGTGTCGGACTTCATCATCGACTGCACCGGGCTGGAGGCCGACATCGCCGAGCACCGGGTCTTCGACGACCTGCTCCGGCACAGCGGCGCGGGCCGCAACCCGCTGGGGCGGCTGGAGGTCGAGCGGCACTTCGAGGTGAAGGGCACCGCCAGCGGCGACGGAGCGCTGTACGCCTCCGGCGCGGCGACCCTCGGCGGCTACTTCCCCGGCGTGGACACCTTCCTGGGCCTGCAGATCGCCGCCCAGGAGATCGCCGACGACCTGGCCCGCCGGGGTTTCTGCAAGAAGATGGGGCCGCTGCGGTCGACCTCGCAGTGGCTCAAGTGGGCGCGCAACAAGGCCGTCTGAACCCCCGACCCGAGAACGGAGGTCCGCCGTGGTACCCACGCTGTTCGGCAGGATCCAGACCCGGCTGTTCCTGCTCGCGACGGTCGGCCTGGTGGTCACCGCGCTGATCGTGCCGGTGCTGCCCGGCACCGGGTCGGCCCCCCTCGCCGACCGCTACCAGACCGGGTTCGTGGTCCTCGCCGCGGTCGCGGTGCTGGGCGTCGGCTGGGAGCTGATCTACCACGTCCTCATGCAGTTCCGCTGGGAGAAGGACTGGCCGACGCTGTTCGGCCTGCTCACCCTGGTCAACGAGGGCCTGCTGCTGTGGGGGCTGCTGGAGCTGGACGTGGTGCCGGGCACCGCGGTGAGCCCGCCCGCGGGTGCGTTCTGGACGCACTTCGTGGTGGTGTGGCTGCTGGTGTGGCTGACGGCCAACGGGCCGATGCGGGTGCCCTTCGTCCGGTGGCGGTTCCGGGGAGGGCGCCTCGTATGAACCAGCTCAACCACGGACAGCCGCAGGCCCCCGCGCGCGGACCCGCCGCTCCCCCCGGCCCGGTCGTCCGGCCGCTGGCGGGGGGCGGGCTG
>DATADI010000020.1:0-6368 GCA_036258615.1 Thermomonospora sp.
GGCTTGCCGGTGTTCCAGGCCGGGCACTGGGACTGGCAGCGACCGCACTCGGTGCAGGTCGCCATGTCCAGGTAGCCCTTCCAGGTGAAGTCCTCGATCTTGCCGCGCCCGAAGGTGTCGGTGTCGGGGTCGGCCTCCTCGAAGTCCAGCGGCTTACCGGCCGACATCATCGGCTGCACCGCGCCCAGGCCGTCGGGGCGGCGCTTGAACATCACGTTCAGCGGGGCCAGGAAGATGTGCAGGTGCTTGGAGTTCACCACGATCACCAGGAACACCAGCGCCACACCGATGTGCGCCAGCAGCCCGACCGACTCCAGCACCTCGTAGGTGTCGTGGCTGAGGCCCTCGAACAGCTGGCCCACCAGCATGGACATGTAGGACGCGTCCCCGTAGGGCAGGTGCCCGCTGGCCCAGGCCACACCCCGGAAGAAGAACATCGTCCAGATCACGTTGAAGATCATGAACAGGATCAGCCACGCACCACCGGTGTGCGACCCCTTGAACCGCGACGCCCGCCCGATCTTCTTGGGGGAGTTCTTGATCCGGATCCCGGTGAAGACCGCCAGACCCGCCAGGCACAACACCGCGATCGTGTCCTGCACGAACCCGATCGGCCCCCAACTCTGCAGACCCGGGATATGCGCGTCCAACCCGAACACCAGCACCACGGCGGCCTCCAGGTAGACCGTGGCCAGCAGGAAGAACGCCCACATCACAAAGAAGTGCGCCAGCCCCGCCACGGTCCACTTCAGCAGCTTGCGCTGACCGAAGACCTCCTTGACCTGACCCTCCACATCACCCTTGGGGTCCCGCTTGACCTGAAGCACCCGGTCAGGGTCCGGCTGACCACTCATGGCCAGCCTGTACAGGAACATCACCCGCCGACCGGCGAGCGCCAAGGTGACCGCGAAACCGGCCAACCCGATGATCAACGTGACCCAGTACACTGTTCCGTCCTCCTGGGGTACGGGCATCGACTGTCAGCGTAGGGCTCGCGACAGAACGTCCCACATCCGGGGCCGAATACTACTCGGCAGTAGCTTACGTGTCATACCACGGCCGAACGCCGAGGTAGGGGCAACCCGGCCTCGTACCCGCGCGGCCCACCGCTGACACCCGAGGACGCCGCCCGATACGTCACGGATGTGAGAGACGACACTACGGCGCGTTCCACGGGAAGCGTCAAGACGCCGGATGCGCGAGTTCTCCCCCGGTCCGGCGCCGCGGATCCGCGCCTGACGACGAAACCGCCCCCGGGCCTCGTGGCCCGGGGGCGGTGACGCGACCCGTTCAGCCTCCGCGCGGGGCCCGCGGCATCGGCGGCAGGACGTCCACCCACCTCGAGGTGACGACCTCGTAGTACCAGCGGGTGCCCGGCTTCAGCCACGCCTTGTCGCCCTTGCCCCGCAGGACGTGGACCTCCTTGGCCAGCCCGGCCCCGGTGGCGCGGTCCACGATGAAGTGGATCTCGATGTCGCCGCTGTGCTCGGTCCGCTGCCGCATCTTCAGCGCGATGCCGGGACGTCCGGCGGCGTCCCGGACTCCGGCCGTCGCGGTGACCCCCTTGATCTGGGCGAGCATCCGGTAGAGGGCGGCGCGCTTGTCCGGCGGCAGCGGGCGGGACAGCAGCAGCCCGGCGGCGGTCTCGAACAGCTCGGCGTCGGTGTTCTCGCCGTCGTCGGCCTCGCCGAGCGGGTGTCCCAGCAGCAGGCGGCGCAGCGCGGCCGGGTCGGCGGGAGCGTCGTTCAGCTCCTTCTGGGTGATGTTGAGCGCGTCGGGCGCGTCCGAGGCCCGTCCGGTGGAGTGGGCGAACGCGCTGTCCCTGGGATGCATCTCCAGCGGCGGTCGACGGCCGCCGTTCGGCACGGCGGCCTGCACGGTCCAGCGCGTCGGGGAGCCGTCGGCGCGCCAGGCGGCCTCGTCGGCGGGGGTGGCGGGCCGGGCCCCCAGGTCCTCGGAACGGAACCAGCCCACGTCGTCCGGCGACCGCGGGTCCCACACGTCGTGCTGGTAGCGGTGCAGCACCGCGTACCGGCGGGCCGCCGGGCCGACCTGCTCCAGTGCCCCGAACTGGGTGCGGCTGTGCCAGTACCGGCCGGTGCTCCCGGGCTGCCGCAGCGCCCCGTTCGCCGCCGCGAGGAGCACGGTACGGGCGTCCAGGTCCACGACGGCGGCGTCGGGGTGGCCCGGCAGCGGGGCGGGGACGGCCACCGGTTCCTCGGTGTCCGTGACCACCACGGCCGCCGTCAGGGTCACCGCCGCCACCGCACCGGCCAGGCCGATCCCCCACAGCGGACGCCGGGACCGCCGGGGCGCGCGGCCCTCGCGGGGCCCGGCCATGGCGTGCGCCAGTTCCGCGCGCCGGGTGTGCGGGTCCACCGGGGCGTGCGGGTCGAGGTGGGCGGGCCGGGCGTCGGCGAGCCGCCGCATCACGTCGTTCGCGTCGCTCATCGTGCTTCCTCTCCGGTCATCGGCAGACGGGAACGGACGGGACGCGCGGCGGGCGGGGCCGGGTCGTCCAGGGCCCGGGTCAGCCGTTTGCGCGCCCGGTGCAGGCGGACGCGCAGCGCGGCGGGGCTGCAGCCGACAACGCGGGCGGCCTCGCGGGGCCGCAGGCCGTGCCAGGCCACGAGGATCAGGATCTCGCGGTCGTCCTCGGGGATCTCGGCCATCGCCCGCAGCACGGCGAGCCGTTCGGTGACCTTCTCGGCGACGTCGCCCTCCGGGGCCGTCCCCCAGGACCGCAGCTCGGCGGCGAACGACTCGCGCCGCACCGCCGCCCGGTGGCCGTCGCGCAGCACGTTGCGGGCCACGCCCAGCAGCCAGGGCAGCGGCGGCTCGGGC
The DNA here is from genome assembly GCA_036258615.1 of Thermomonospora sp. Lineage (GTDB taxonomy): Bacteria > Actinomycetota > Actinomycetes > Streptosporangiales > Streptosporangiaceae > Thermomonospora. The sequence continues at coordinate 2,845 of DATADI010000020.1, forward strand.
ACGTCGGCCAGCCGCCGCCAGGCGATGGCGAAGGTCTCGCTCACCACCTCGTCGGCGGCCTGCCGTCCCGCCCGGCTGACCGCGTACGCCCAGACCTGCTGCCTGCACGCGTCGTAGATCGTGGTGAAGCGTTCCGCTTCGTCCACCGCCCGCACCTCCGTCCGTCCCGGTGTCCGTCACCAGGAAGTGGCCCGGGAGGCCCCATCGTTACCGAGCACTTCGGACGCGGGGCCTCCCGGGGAGGGTCAGCGGTAGGCGCGGATGATCCGCTGGTCGATGCCGCTGCCGCCCTCGTCGGTGGCGCGGACGCGGAGGGAGACGGGGCCGGTGGCGGGGAGCGGGGCGGCGTACCGGCCGTTGCCCAGGGGCCGGGCCTTGACGGCGGTCCAGGTCTTGCCGTCGTCGGTGGACGTCCACAGCGCGAAGGACGTCACCGGTGAGCGCTTGGTCCCGGCGAGGCGGGCGACGGTGAAGACGGCCTCCTTGCCGGGGATCGGCCTGCTCCGCAGGTCGAGGGGCAGGTGGTAGTCCACCAGGAGCAGCGGGACGCGGGCCGAGGAGTGATCCTTGGGGGCCTGCGAGGTGAACGTCCACGTGGTGGCGGTACGGGTGGACACCGGCAGGTACTTCGAGGCGTCGGTGGTGTACTCCAGCCGGTAGGACGCCCGTCCGGCGGGGACGGGGAACCTATGCGCCGGGAGGGCCCGCTCAGCGATCTTGCGGCCGTTCGCGAAGAGGGCCATCCGCTGGGGCAGCGGGACCTCCGGGTCGTCCCAGGTGCAGTCGAAGCCGTCGATCCGGGTCTGGAAGGGAACGAGGGCGACGGTCATGATCCCCCGGGTCCGGGTGGTCGGCGGCGGGGCGCAGAAACTCACGCCGGGCGCCGTCCCCGAGACGGGACCGGGACGGAACGGCAGTCGGCCCCAGGTGTGGGTGGTGCGCCCGCCGGGCTTCACCTCGCGGAAGGGCATCTGGTCGACCCAGCTCCCGGCGAAGTCCAGGAAGGCCTCGTCGTTCCACAGCACGCCGGGCAGCGCCGTCAGGTAGTCGGTGCGCGTGGAACCGGCGGGCGCGTCGAGACTGGCCTCCACGAGGAACAGACCCTCAGGGGTGATCGCGTAGCGCTTCTGGCCGACGGTCTTGGTGGTGTCCCCGTCGTACGCGGCGAAGCGCTGGTCCACCCGGAACATGCGGGCACGTTCGGCGGGCGTGAGCGTGGGGGCGGGGTTCTCCGGGAAGCGGCCACCGGTGGGATGGATCAGGTTGTACGCCTCCCCGGGCGCGGTGAGCTGGAACGCCAGGTAGCCCGTGAACGAGCCGGTGGCGACCTTCTCGGTGGGCTGGACGTAGATCCGTTCCTTGTCCGGCTCCCAGGTGTAGAGGGCGTCGGCGAGCAGACCCTGCCGGATGCGGCGGACGTAGTCGGCCGTCGCGTAGGTGGTCGTGGTGGTGCGGTCCTGGACGCTCGCGGTGACCTGGCGGGCCCCTGCGCCGTCCAGGGTGACGGTGAGGTCGCGGTCCACGAGGACCTCGGGGTCTCCGGCGAGCGCGAGCCGCGTGGGGCCGTCGGCGACCTTGCCCATCAGGCTGTACCGGCCACGGGGCACGCGGACCGTGGTGACGCCGTTGGCGCCGATCTCGACCGACTGGGCGAACCGGACGATGTCATCGATGTTGACGACGTCGGCGAGGGCGGAGAACGTCCCCACGGCGGGGCCGGGGAGCGGGGTGGCCTTGATCGTGAGGGTGTGCATGCGGGGTTCGGCGTGGAAGGTCGCGTGCGTGCGGAGGACCGCGCCGCCGCCGCGTGCGGTGACCTCGGCGGCGAACAGGCCCCGGGAGGGCAGCTTGGCGGGGTCGATCCGCAGGGCGGTCCGGCCGGTGCCGCCCGCCGGGAGGTTCACGGTGGCCGCCGACAGCCGGGCGGCGCCGGTGACCCTGCGGCCCTCCCGGTCGGTGAGCCGGACGGACAGCGTCAGCCGTACGGCCTTGCGTGCGCGCCAGGTCAGCGTGGTCGTCAGCGGCCTGGGGCTCCCGTACGGGCTGGTGCCGAGGTCGATGACACTCTGGCCGGTGACAGCCGGGGTGGTGACGGCGGCCCCGGCGTCCAGGCGGCCCGTACCGCGTTCGAACACGTCACCGCCCTTGGCCGGGTCGGTCGAGCCGGTGAGGGCGGCCTTGAGGGCGGGGGCCTTCCAGCCCGGGTGCCGCTGGGCGAGCAGCGCGGCGGCCCCGGCGACGTGCGGGGTGGCCATGGAGGTGCCGCTGGCGGCGGTGTAGCGGCCGTCGATCGGGCGGCCCATCGAGGTGCCCGCCGCGCGGGCGGCGACGATCTCGACGCCGGGGGCGACGATCTCCGGCTTGGCGGCGGGGCGGCCGAACCGGGGCCCCCGGTCGGAGAAGTCGGCGAGCCGGTCGGCGGCGTCCACCGCGCCGACGGTCAGCGCGGAGGTCGCGGCGCCGGGCGCGGCGATGCCCCCGATGCTCCCCGTGTTGCCCGCCGCGACCACGAACAGGGTCCCGTGCTCGGCGGTGAGCCGGTCCACGGCCCGCGACAGCGCGTCGGTGCCGTCGGACGGCTCGAAGCCGCCCAGGCTCATGGTGACGATCCGGGCGCGGGCGGCGGCCCACTCCATCCCGGCGATCACCATGGAGTCGGTGCCCTCGCCCTCGTCGTTCAGGACCTTGCCGACCAGCAGCGACGCGCCCGGGGCCACGCCCTTGCGCTCTCCCCGGGAGGCCGCGCCGGTCCCGGCGACGGTGGCGGCGACGTGGGTGCCGTGGCCGTTCCGGTCGGTCGTGCCGCCGGTTCCGGCGAAGTCACGGCTCGCCGCGATCCGGCCCCTGAGGTCGGGGTGGGCGGCGTCGGCACCGGTGTCGAGGACGGCGACCCGCACGCCCTTGCCGGTCGCGCCCGCGCGCCAGGCGGTGGGCGCGCCGACCTGGGTGAGGTTGCGGTCGAGCCTCGGGGCGGCCTGGGTGGGCGTGGCCGTGGCCTTCACTTTCCGGTCCAGCCAGATGTGGCGGATGCCTCCGGCGTTCCGGGACAGCGCCCCGGCGAGTCGGCCGCCCTGCTTCTTGGGCTGGCGGGCGGCCACCGCGCCGAGGCTGGTCAGCTCGGGCCCTTCGCGGAGGGTCCCGCCGAGTGCGGCCTGGGCGCGGACACCCGGGGCACGTTCCACGATCAGCGGGACGTCGGCGGTGCGGGCGTCGTCGTACCCCTGCTCGATCAGCCCGGTGACGTCGAACAGCGCGGGGTCGAGCGTGCGGCCGACGAGGGGCAGCATGTCGGCCGGGACGACCCGGATCGAGCCGTCCGGGCCGATCGTCCGGGAGAACACGGTGCGGCGTCCCTTGGCGGGGGTGATGGACACCAGCGGGGGACGGTCGCGGACGGTGCGGACCCGGACGACGTCGCCGGTCAGCAGCGTCACCGTCCACGACTTCCCGGACGGGAGCCGGGAGCGGCCGTCCCGGGGGCCGCCGGGGGGTTCGGCGTGGGCGGGGGGTGCTCCGGCGAGGGC
>DATADI010000021.1:0-7529 GCA_036258615.1 Thermomonospora sp.
CCCGCGCTGCGCTCCCGCGACGGCCGGGCCGCCCTGATCACCGCGCGCACGCGCGGCGGGGACGGGCGCGCCGACCGCGACGTCGCCCGGCTGGCGGCGCGCCTGCGGACCGGCCAGGACGGGTTCGAGGTGTCGATCGCCGGGGCGGTGGCCACCCGCCACGCCCTGCACGACATCATCGCCGAGGACCTGCGACGCGCCGAGGCCGTCGCGCTGCCCCTCACCCTCGTCGTGCTCGTCTGGGCGTTCGGCAGTGTGGTCGCGGCCCTGCTGCCCCTGCTGGTGGGGGTCGTCGCGATCGTCGGCTGCCAGGCGCTCCTGCGGTTCGTCGCCGACGTCACCGAGGTCTCCGTCTTCGCCCAGAGCATCACGACGGCCCTCGGCCTCGGCCTGGCGATCGACTACGCCCTGCTGGTGGTCCGCCGGTACCGCGAGGAACTCCACGGCGGTGCCGAGCCGCCGGACGCCATCGCCACGACGCTGCGGACGGCGGGCCGGACGATCGTGTTCTCCGCGCTCACCGTGGGGGGCTGCCTGGCGGCGCTGGCCGTGTTCCCGATGTACGTCCTGCGGTCACTGGCCTACGCCGGCGTCTGCGTCACCCTCCTCACCGCCGCGGCGGCGCTCGTCGTGCTGCCCGCGGCGCTGGTCCTCCTCGGACGCCGCGTCGACGCTCTCGACGTGCGGCGCCTGCTCCGCCGCCGTCCCCGGGGCGCCCCCGGCGAGGGCTGGGAGCGGCTGGCCCGCGTCATCATGGGCCGCGCCCCGGCGTTCGCCACCCTCACGATGCTGCTCCTGATCACGCTCTGCCTGCCGTTCGCCGGTGTCCGTTTCGGGACCGTGGACGAGCGTCAGCTTCCGCCGTCGGCCGAGCCGCGCCGGGCGCAGGAGGCGATCCGCGACGGCTTCGGCGCGCAGGGCACCGGCACGGTCGACGTCGTGGTCCGCGACGCGGCCCCCGCCGCGGTCACCGGCTACGCACGCCGTCTCTCGACGCTGGCCGACGTGGCGACGGTGCAGAGCCCCGCCGGGACGTTCGCCCAGGGCCGGGTGGTGGGGCCACCCGACCCCGCACGGGCGCGGCCCGGCCTCGCGCACCTCGTGGTCACCCCGTCCGTCGACGACATCTCGGCGCGCGGTCAGCGCGTCGTCCGGCAGGTGCGCGGCGAACACGCGCCGGGCGACGTCCTGGTCGGCGGGCGGGCGGCCGAGCTGTGCGACACCAAGCGCGCCATCGCGGCACGCCTTCCCTGGGCGCTCGGCATCGTCGCCGTCGCCGCGCTCACCCTGCTGTTCCTGATGACGGGCAGTCTGCTGCTCCCGCTCAAGGCGATCCTCATCGCGACGCTCAGCCTCACCGCGACCTTCGGCACGCTGGTGTGGGTGTTCCAGGAGGGGCACCTGTCGGGCGCGCTGGGCTTCACCGCCACCGGGACGATCGAGACGTCCCTGCCGGTGACGATGTTCTGCCTGGCCTTCGGGCTGTCCATGGACTACGGGGTGTTCCTGCTGGCCCGGATCAAGGAGGAGTACGACCGCACCGGCGACAACCAGGCCGCGGTCGCCGCGGGACTGCGCCACACCGCGGGCGTCATCACGGCGGCGGCCCTCGTCATGGCCATCGTCTTCGCCGGAGTGGGCGCCTCACAGATCATGACCAACAAGATGCTCGGCCTCGGCGTCGCCCTCGCCATCGTCATGGACGTCACCCTCGTCCGATGCCTCCTCGTCCCCGCGACCATGGCCATCGCCGGGCGCGCGACCTGGTGGAGCCCCACCTGGCTGGCCCGGCTGGCGCCCCGCGGCGGAGGCTGACCGGACCCGCCGCACCGCGCCGTCAGGCCAGGGCCTCGGCCTCCTCGCGGGTACGGGCGGGGTCGGTGCCGGGCTGGTAGGTCGGTGTGGTGGGGGCGGTGGTGGTTCCGGCGGCGACCCTGGCCTGGGCCTGACGGAACTCGGTGAGGGGGCCGGTGACGGCGAAGGTGCCGTTGAGGGCCAGCCAGAGGGTGGCGCGGCGGGCGCGTGCCTCGACGGGGTTGGGGCGGCGGTGCATGACCATGCGGGCGGCCCAGCCCGGCAGGGTGTCGCGGATGGCCCAGTCCACGAACGGGCCGGTGAGCAGGGTGGTGGGGGTGTCGCGGAGGTTGGGGCCGGTGCGGGCGGCCTTGCCGGGGGTGACGGCCAGGCGGGGCAGGTGGGCCCGCAGGCATTCGAGGGTCTCGGCCTTGGTGGTGGGCAGGTCGGTGCCGCCGAGGGCGTGACCGACGCGGACGAACTCGCCGTAGTAGCGGTCCAGGTCTTTCCCGCGCAGTGGACGGGGGTGGTAGCGCTCGTGGGCGGTGGCCAGGCCCCAGACGACGGTGGCGTAGTTCCAGCGCAGCCACTCGGGGTCGTCGGCGTCGTAGGGGAGGCCGTCGGGGCGGGTGCCCTTGACGGTGTGGTGCATGGCGCGGACGGTGCGGGCGAGTCGTTCGGCGGTCTCGGTGGAGCCGTAGGCGGTGCCGATGAAGAACGACAGGGAGTGCCCGAAACGCACGGCGGCTCCCTCCATGTCGAACTCGCCGGTCGGGCGGCCGTCGGCGTCCCTGGCGGTGATGCGGGAGTGGTCGACGCCCATCCAGTAGATGCTCGGGTCCAGGTTCTCCAGGTAGGCCGCGCACGCCAGCCCGAAGGACAGGAGCGGCGTGTGGGAGTGCACGTACCAGACCGCGCTGCCCGGCCCGAACCAGCCGGGGTCGCCCGCGGGGCCGGCGAAGTCGAGCCCTCGGAAGAAACGGGACCGTACCTGGGTGTCGAAGTAGCGGTCGAACCGGTCGGCGAGGTCGTGTACGACGAGGTGGCGTCGGAACTGGGCGAGCGCGTCCAGGCCGCCCTCAAGGCCGCGGGCGACGACCTGGCGGCCCGGCTGCGGGCGGGCATCCACACCGTGCTGGAGTTCAGCTCGGCCGACCCTCGCCGGGGACGTGTGCTGTTCACCGAGGCCCGTGCCAACCCGGTGCTGACCAGCCGCCGGGAGGCCGCGCAGACCGCCCTGATGAACGCCGTCCTGCAGCAGGAGACCCGAGCCCGTCCCGCCGTGGACCCTCATCTGGCCAGGGTCGGCGCCGCGATGTTCACCGGGGCCATGGTCGAACTCGCCCAGCAGTGGCTGTCCGGCAACCTGGGGCGGGACCTGGACGCCGTCGTCGACCACGCGAGCACCCTGGCCCTGGCGGTGTCGCCCGAACCCTCGTGACCGCCGCCCTCGGTGTCGTGCCCGAGTGCCTCCCTCATGCAGGGGACAGGACCAGTGGGTGGGGTCAGCCGGGGGTCGCCCGGTCGATGATCTGGGTGAGGGCGGCGACCAGGCGTTCGCGGTCGGCGGGAGTGAGGGTCCCGAAGAGGCGGGCGGCGGCCCTGGTGGCGGCTTCCGTGCTCGCGCGGGCCTTCTCGCGGCCCTGGGCGGTCAGTTCGATGGCGTAGGCCCGGCGGTCGCGGGCGTTGCGGTTGCGGACGGCCAGGCCGCGGCGTTCCAGTTCGTCCATGATCCGGACCATGGCGGACTTGTCGAGGTCGAGCAGGGTGCTCAGCTCGCGCTGGCTGGCGGGGCCGTGGCGGTCGAGGGCCGCCAGGACGCCGAAGTGACGGGCCTCGATGCCGAGGTGGCCGAGGGCCTCGTCGAGGATGCGCCGGGCGTGCTGGTGCGCGGTCGCGAGGAGCCGCCCGAGCGCCACGTCGTCGTGGCCGGGATCGCCGGCGGGGTTCGAGGGTGGAGTCTGCACCACCTCATATTAGGGGGCTAGCCAGATGTTCTCAGATGAGACTTTCTTAGATTCTGCCCATTATGCAGAAGCCATCCATGAGCCGCCGCACCGCACTGCGCGCGGGCGCCCTGGCCACGGCCGCCGTCGGGGTCGGTGCCGTGGCGAACGTCGCCGGAAACGCCGAGCCGCACGCCGACGCCACCAGGAGTGGCGGGCGTATCGACACCCACCACCACGCCGTGCCCCCCGCCATGCGGACATGGGCCGTCGAGCACGGGCTGCTGCCCCCGCAGGGCGGTCCCCGTTGGGGCCGGTGGGACCTGGGGAAGACCCTGGAGACCATGGACGCCAACCGGATCGCCCTCGGCGTCGCCTCCGCCCCCGCCCCGTCGGAGGTCTTCCACGACAGGTCCCTCGCCGCCTCCGGGGCGCGGGTCTTCAACGAGTCCCTCGCCGACCTGGTCAGGAGCCACCCCACCCGTTTCGGGTTCTTCGCCTACCTGCCGCTGATGCATGTGGACGTGGCCCTCCGGGAGGCGGCGTACGCTCTGGACGAGCTTGGTGCCGACGGTGTGCTGATGATGAACACCGCCGGAGGCCGCTACCTCGGCGACAAGCGCTTCGACCCGCTGTTCGCGGAGCTGAACCGTCGCCGCGCCGTCATCATGACCCACCCCGACGCCCTCCCCGAGGACCCCGAGCCGATCCCCGGCGTGGAGAACTGGGTCGCCGACTTCATGTACGACACCACCCGCTGCGCCCTCAACCTCATCACCTCGGGAACGATGGACCGCTACCCCGGCGTGTCGGTCATCCTGTCCCACGGCGGCGGATTCCTTCCGTACATCGCGGGCCGCGTCGAACGGGCGGGTCGCCTCGGCGAGGGTCCCGATCCCGATGCCTTCCGAAGGGCACTCAAGCGCTTCTACTACGACACCGCTCTGCCCCTGTCGCCGTACGCCTCACCGACGCTGCTGAACGCCGTGGGCCCTGGACGCGTTCTGTACGGCACCGACTGGCCTCAGGTGGAGGCGGACGAGGTGGCCCATGCCCGCCGCGCCTTCGACGACGACCCCAACCTCGGCCACCGCGCCCGCGCCGCCATCAACCGCACCAACGCCCTCCGCCTGCTGCCCACGGTCGCCGCCCGCCTGCGCTGACCGCCGGCCATCAGGGGGAGGACCAGCGGGGAGGGCGTTTCTCCTGGTGGGCCCGGACGCCCTCGTCGGCGTTGGGGGAGTTCAGGGCGGCGAGCATGGCGGGGGTGCGCAGGGCGGCGGCCTGGGCCGGGGGAAGGCCGTGGGTCTCCCGGAGCGACTCCTTGAGGGCCCTCAGGGAGGTGGGGGCGCAGGCGAGGATCTGGGTGGTCCAGCGTTGGACGGCGGCGTCGAGGTCCGCGGCGGGGACGACCTCGTTGACCAGGCCGAGGCGGTGGAGTTCCTGGGCGGAGGCGCGGCGGCCGGTCAGCAGGAGGCCCATGGCGGCGGTGTGGGGGAGCCGCCGGGTCAGCAGGGCGGGGCCGCCGTTGAGCGGGAGGCGGCCGAGCCGGGGTTCGACCAGGCCGAACTCGGCGTGGTCGGCGGCGATGACGAGGTCGCAGGCCAGGACCATCTCCATGCCGCCGCCGAGGGCGTACCCGTTGACGCGGGCGATGACCGGGACGGTCAGTGAGGTGCGCAGGGACAGGCCGCCGAAGCCGTGGGGGTAGGTGTGGGCCCAGCCCTCCTGCTCGGCGGCGGTGAGGTCGCCGCCGACGCAGAACGCGCGGTCTCCGGCGCCGGTGACCACCACGGCCCACACGTCGGGGTCGGTCTCGACGGTCGTCCAGACGGCCTCCAGGGCGAGGCGGGTCGGCTCGTCGACGGCGTTCAGCACGTGGGGGCGGTCGATGACCACCGTGGCCACGTGGTCGGCGATCTCGAAACGGACACCCGGTGCCGTGTCTGCCACAGATCCTCCTCCAGATTCCGATGGGTGCGCCATCAGCGTTGCAGAATGGCGACCTGGCTGGAGGCGCGGGCGATCAGCGTGCCCTTTTCGGAGAACAACGAGCCCTCGATGACGGCCACGTCCTCGGCGATGTCGGCCACGGCGCGCAGCCGACGCCAGCCTTCGGAGGATTCGGTGGCGAACCAGACGACGTTCAGGTCGAGGGAGACGATCCGCACCCCCCACGAGACCCACCCCAGCACCCGGAACACCGAATCGAGCAGATGGGAGTCGAAGACCATCAGGTCGTGCAGTTGCCCGTGCTCCGGTTCGGCGACGCGCGGCCGGGACCACAGTTCGATTCTGGGCGGCCCGCCTTTGAACTCTTCGTGCGACAGGGGAAAGTCGATGGCCCGTTCGTCGAAATGCGCGAGGAACGCGGCGTTGTCGCGGACGTACCGGGGAACGACGCAGTCCTCCGGGGCGGGCACGTCCTGCGGGGTGACCGGTTGCTCGGCGACGTCGCGGCGCCCGAACCTGACCTGCGCGATCGACCGGACCGAACCCCCCTGTTCGGCCTCGACCTGCACGATCGCCATCGTCGCCATCCGCCGGACCAGCCGGGTCCGGAAGCGCACCTCGCCGGGCCGGACCGAACTGACGAACGTGACGGAGACGCTGAGCAGCCGGGTGCCGGCGGCGCCGAGCGCGCGCAGGGCGGCCCGGCCGCTCAGCGCGGCGACATAACCGCCGAACACCCGGCCGTAGAAGACCCATTCGTCCGTCACCTCGACGTGGAACACCTCATCACGGTCGTCGTCCTGGAGACGGTCCAGCGTGATGAGCATCCGGGGGCTCCCTCCGTCGGTGATCTCGGGTCAGCCCCAGCGTGGCTCGACGTCGAGCGGAATGTCCAGGGCCGCCTTACCGATGATCTCCAGGGCGTCGAATCCGGTCGGCGGATGGACCTTCGCCGCCCGGACGTCCCGGTAGAGCCGTTCCATCGGGGTGCGCCTGAGATAACCGAGCCCGCCGAGGACGGACATCGCCCGGTCCACCACCTCCACCGCATTTCCGGTGGCGATGTGCTTGGCCGTCAGAACCTTCGCCAGGGTTTCGGCGGTGTTTCCCGGTTCCGCCTCTAGTTCCCTCGCGGTCTGGGCGATGACGGAACGGGCGGCGGTGATGGCGACCCGCATTTCCGCGACCAGGAACTGCACCCCGGGCGCATGGCTGATCGGGGTGCTGCTGGGCTTGCGGACCCGTTCGCGGGCGTGCCGGACGGCCTGCCGGTACGCGCCCACGGCGACCCCCGTGTAGACGGCGGCGAAGGTGAGGTTGAACCACCGGTGCGCGTCGATCGCGAACCCGTCCAGCACCCCGGCGCGGCGGCGGGCCAGCACCAGGTCGTCGGGCACGAACACGTCGTCGAGCCGGACGTCGTTGCTGCCGGTGGCGCGCATGCCCAGCGCGTCCCAGTTGTCGGCGATCTCCATGCCCGGCGTGTCCCGGAAGACCAGGAAGTGCACGATGGTCGGCCCGGCCACGGGATCGTCGTGCAGCGCGTGCGTGGTGAACCCCGACATGATCGGGCTGAGGCTGCAGAAGATCTTCCGGCCGGTGACGCGGAACCCGCCGTCCACCCGTTCGGCGCGGGTCGTGGCGTGCCGGAAGTTGTTGCCCCCGGTCTCGGTCTCCGAGATCGACGAGCCCACGATCAGCTCGCCCGCCGCGACGGCGGACAGCATCGCCTCGATCCGCGGATCCCGGTGACGCCGCCACATCTCGGCGGCCAGCCCGACGGTGAACAGGTGCATGTTGGCGGCCAGCGCCGTGGCGGGCGCGCCCCCCGCCCGC
>DATADI010000022.1:0-7328 GCA_036258615.1 Thermomonospora sp.
CCGCGACCGGCTCGGCGCGGCCGTCGCCCGGCTGCGCTCCACCACCCCGGCGGCGCACGGCGTGCCGGCCGACGTCACCGACCCGCGGGAACTGGGACGGGCCGTCGAGGAGGCCGCCGCGCTGCTGGGCGGGCTGGACCTGCTGGTCGCGAACGCGGGCGGCTCCTTCGGCGGCGACCTGCTCGACTCCACTCCCGAGGACTGGGCGCGCACCTACGCGGTCAACGTGCTGCACGCCGCGCACGCCGTCCGCACCGCCGTGCCGCACCTGGAACGCGGTGCGGACGCCGCGGTCCTCGTCGTCGCCTCCATCACCGGCTGGAAGCCCGGCCCGAGGTCCTCCTACGCCTCCGCCAAGGCCGCCGAGATCCAGCTCGCGGCGACCCTGGCGCAGGAGCTGGGGCCCCGGGGGATCCGGGTGAACGCGCTCAGCCCCGGCTCGACGCTGTTCGAGGGCGGCGGCTGGGACCGGTTCCGGCGGGAGCGGCCGGAGCGGTTCGCCGCGTTCGCCCGGGAGGACTTCCCCGCCGGGCGGCTGGTCACGCTGGAGGAGGTGGCCGACGCGGCGTGCTTCGTGCTGTCGCCGCGCGCGAGCGGCATCAACGGGACCAACATCTGCGTGGACGGCGCCCAGGACCACCCGAGCGCCCGCCGGTTCTTCCCCGCGTAGACGAAAGTCGACGCCGCCGTCGACGGGTGGCGCTGCCGGGGCACGCCGGATCGCCCCTACCGTGAAAGCGTGCTGTCTCTCCGTCCCCGGCGCTCCGACCTGGGGTATCTCGCCCTCGCCGCGGTGGTGGGCTCGTTCTACGTGTTCGCCACGCAGACCGACCCCATGGAGCCGGATCCCCCGCCGATCCCCTGGGAGCTGACCATGGGGGTGGTGTGGACGGGGCTCATGCTGGGGCTGCGGCGGCGCCGTCCGGTGACGCTGGCGGCGGTGACCGAGCTGCTGGCGGTGGCGTCGGCGGCGGGGCTCGGGTTCGCCGCGGTCGCCGGGTTCAACGTGGCCGTGCACCGCACCTGGCGGGTCGCGGCGGGCATGGCCGTCGCGCACCTCACGATGATCGGCGTGCTGTGGCGGCTGGACGAGGAGAACACCACGCGGCAGTACTGGGAGGGCCTGGTCATCATCGGGTCGCTGCACCTCGCGCTGGTGGCCACCGGGATGCTGGTCCGCTCGCAGCGGCTGCTGCTGGAGTCCGCGCGCGAGCGCGCCCGGCAGGCCGAGGAGGGCCAGCGGCTGCGGATCGAGGAGGCCCGCCACCACGAGCGGGAACGGCTGGCCCGGGAGATGCACGACGTCCTCGCGCACCGGATCTCGCTGCTGGCCGTGCACGCCGGGGCGCTGGAGTACCGGGGCAACCTGCCGCCGGAGGAGCTGCGCGCCGCCAAGGTGATCCGCCAGTGCGCCCACGACGCGCTGGAGGACCTGCGGGAGGTGATCGGCATGCTGCGCGGCGACGAGGGCGAGCACGGCGAACGGCCCCAGCCGACGCTGGGCGACCTGGCGACGCTGGTCGCCGAGTCCCGGGAGGCCGGGGCGCACGTCACCCTGGAGGAGCGGATCGCCGACCCGCCCGCCGTCCCCGCCCGGATCGGCCGGCACGCGTACCGGATCGTGCAGGAGGGCCTGACCAACGCGCGCAAGCACGCGCCGGGCGCGCACGTCCGCGTCCTGGTGGCGGCCGGGCCGGGCGACGGGCTGACCATCGAGGTCGCCAACCCGCTGCCGGTGGGCCGCTCGACGGCCGTCCCGGCGGCGCTGCCCGGGGCGGGCGCGGGGCTGATCGGGCTGCGCGAGCGGGTCGGCCTGGTCGGCGGCCGGCTGGAGCACGGGACGACCCCCTCCGGTGACTTCCGGCTGCGGGCCTGGCTACCGTTGCCCGGATGAGCCCCCCGATCCGCGTCCTGATCGTGGACGACGACGCGCTGGTCCGGCTGGGCCTGTCGATGATGCTGGCCGGGGCCGAGGACCTGGAGGTGGTCGGCGAGGTCGCCGACGGCGCCGAGGTGATGGGGGCGGTCAACGAGCACCGTCCCGACGTGGTGCTGATGGACATCCGGATGCCCCGGGTGGACGGGCTGGCCGCCACCGAGCGGCTGCGCGCCCGCCGGGAGCCGCCCGAGGTCATCGTCATGACCACCTTCGACACCGACGAGCACATCCTGCGGGCGATGCGCGCCGGGGCGGGCGGGTTCCTGCTCAAGCACACCCCGCCCGCGGAGATCGTCGGGGCGATCCGGCGGGTCGCCGCCGGGGAGCCGATCATGTCCCCGTCGGTGCTGCGCCGGATGATGACGTACGTGGGCGACCTGGCGGACGCGCCCCGCGACCCCCGGCGGGACCGGGCCCGGCGCGCGCTGGAGGCCCTGAGCCCCGGTGAGCGCGCGGTGGCGCTGCTGGTCGGCGAGGGCCGCTCCAACAGCGAGATCGGCCGGGAGCTGTCGATGAGCACCGCGACGGTCAAGGCGTACGTGTCCCGGGTGCTGGCCAAGCTGGAGCTGAACAACCGGGTGCAGGTGGCGATCCTGGTGCACGACGCGGCGCTCGACGAGGAGCCGCCCGGCTGATCCCGCCCGGACCAAGGTCGGCGGCACCGCCGACCGGGGTCGGGGCGGCGTCGACCGGTGGCCGACGCGCGGGCCGCTCCCCCGGCGGCACGCTGGCCGCATGATCGAAGCCGACCACCTCACCAAACGGTACGGGGACGCCACGGCCGTGCAGGACGTGACGTTCCGCTGCGAGCCGGGGACCGTCACCGGCTTCCTGGGGCCCAACGGGGCCGGGAAGTCCACCACGATGCGGATGATCTGCGGGCTGACCCCGCCCACGTCCGGCGCGGCGCGGGTGCTGGGCGTGCCGTACCGGCGGATCGCCAACCCCGGGCGGCACGTCGGGGTGCTGCTCGACGCCGCCGCCCAGCACTCGGGCCGCACCGGCCGGGAGACGCTCGCGCTGTCCGCCCACGTCCTCGGCGTGGAGCGGGAGCGGGCCGAGCGGCTGCTGCGCGAGGTGGGGCTGCCCGCCACCGCGGCCCGCCGCCGGGTCGGCGGCTACTCCCTGGGCATGCGGCAGCGCCTGGGCATCGCGCAGGCGCTGCTCGGCGACCCGCGGGTGCTGATCCTGGACGAGCCCGCCAACGGCCTGGACCCCGAGGGCATCCACTGGATGCGGACCCTGCTGCGCGACTTCGCCGACCGGGGCGGCACCGTGCTGCTGTCCTCGCACCTGCTCCGGGAGGTCGAGGCGGTCGCCGACCGGTTCGTCGTCATCGTGGGCGGCCGGATCGTCGCGCAGGGCGACAAGCGGGAGCTGCTCGGCTCGTCCGGCGGCACCCTCGTCCGCGCCGTCGATCCGCTGGGACTGGAGAACGCCCTGAAGGACGCGGGGCTGGCCGTGCGCCGTGCCGCCGACGGCTCACTCACCGTCCCGGCCGACTCCGAGACCGTCGGCCGCGTCGCCGCCAAGACCGGCGCCGTCCTGCTGGAGCTGCGCCCCGCCGGTGAGGGCGGCCTGGAGGAGCTGTTCCTGTCCCTGACCGCGCCCGAACCAAAGGAGACCCCGCGATGACCGCCCTGACGATCTCGGTGGACCGGCCCGCCGCCCCCGCGCTGCACACGCTGACCGTGGTGGAGCTGCGCAAGATGGTGAACACCCGGGCGGGCCGGTGGCTGCTGGTGTTCGTGGCGCTGTGCGGGGTCGCGCTGGTCGGCGTCGTGCTGTTCGCGGCCCCGCGCGCCGACCGCACCATGCCCGAGATGTACAGCGCCTCGCTCAGCGGCGTCGCGATCCTGCTGCCGGTGCTCGGGGTGCTCTCGGTGACCGGCGAGTGGTCGCAGCGGACGGCGCTGACGACGTTCACGCTGGTCCCCGGCCGGGAACGGGTGATCGCGGCCAAGCTGCTGGCGGGGGCGGTGCTGGCGACGCTGTGCCTGGCGGTGTCGGCGGTCGCCGCGTGGACGGGCCGCGCGCTCGGCGCCGTCCTGGACCGCACCGACGCGGGCTGGGGCGTGCCGCCGTCGATGCTGGCGTCCACGCTGCTGCTGGCCGTGCTCGGCGTCTGGTCGGGGGTGGCGTTCGGGATGCTGTTCCTGAACACGCCGCTGGCGATCGTGCTGTTCTTCCTGCTGCCGATCGCCTGGTCGGTGCTCGGCGAGACGGTGAACGCGCTGGACGGGGCCGCGAACTGGCTCGACACCGCCCGCACCACCGCCCCCCTCGGGGATCCCGAGGGGGAGATGACCGGCCGGGCCTGGGCCCGGCTGGCCGTCTCCCAGGCGGTGTGGCTGCTGCTGCCCGCGGCGCTCGGGACGATGCGGGTGCTGCGTCAGGAGGTGAAGTGAGCCGCGCTCAGACCTTCCGCCACTGCGGCACCCAGGCGCCGTCGACGACCTCGTAGTCGCCGAACAGGGCGGGGGCCTCCTGCCGCATCAGCTCCCCGATCCGGTGGAACAGCAGCCGGATCTCCTCCTCGGCACCGGCGGCGGTGCGGGCCTCGATGGTGTGCCGCAGGGTCCGCACGTTCGCCGTCCAGACGAGACCGGTCGCCACGCCCTCCGGGGCGAACCGGCGCATGAACGAGGTCTTGTGCTTCTTCTCCTTGAACGGCACGCCCTCGTCGTCCAGGCCGAAGTGGGCCGCCATCCAGCCCTGGAACTCCTCCATCTGCTCCAGCAGGGCGGTGGCCCGCTTCATCAGCTCGGCGTCCTGCTGGGCCCACTCGGGGAACCAGAACGGGATGTCCTGGAGCCGGACGAACCGCAGCGACTCCTGCGAGATCGCCACCCCGGGCCGGTGCCGCACCAGCTCGTGGGTGGCGACCCGGCTGACGTTGTGCAGCACGAAGCTGAAGCTCACGTGCTCCAGGACCGACCCGTGCATGCTGCGCAGGATGTTCTGCAGGTACTGGGTCTGGTCGGTGCGGACCCGGGTGACGTTGGGGTTCAGGCCGGGCTCCCAGGAGCGGTAACACAGCCGCCCGGCGAACTCGGCGAGGTTCTGCGGGTCGTTCAGCTCGGTGTCGAGGTCGCCCCGGTCGAGCCGTTCCAGCCAGCTCTCCCCGCCCACGTCCTGGAGGTAACGGGCGACCTCGCCGTAGTCCAGCTCGGGCCTGGCGACAAGAAACACTTCGGGTTCGACGCTCTTCACCGGCCCAACGGTAGCCGCCCCGCGGGGTGGTCCGCGCTCCGGCCCTGACCTGGTGTGTCCCGAGGAGGGTAAGGTCCGTCCTATGACGACGCTCGTGAGCCCATGCCCGGCCCGCTGACGGTGCTGGGCGCCTGCCCGCTGGACTGCCCGGACACCTGCTCCTGGCAGGTCACGGTCGAGGACGGCCGGGCGGTGCGGCTGCGCGGCAACCCGGACCACCCGTTCACCCGGGGCGCGCTGTGCGCCAAGGTCAACCGCTGGCTGGAACGCGCCGAGGCCCCCGACCGCCTCCTGCACCCGCTGCGGCGCACCGGGCGCAAGGGCGAGGGCCGGTTCGAGCGCATCACCTGGGACGAGGCCCTCGACGAGATCGCCACGAGGCTCCGCGGCGTCATCGACGAACACGGCGGCGAGGCGATCTGGCCGTACTGGGGCACCGGCAGCCTCGGCTGGATCCAGGGCATGAACGGCCAGGCGGGCCAGCGCCTGTTCAACGTGCTGGGCGCGTCCCGGCACCACCCGTCCATCTGCTCCATCGCCGGCAGCTACGGGCTGTTCTACACGACCGGGACCTCGGCGGGCATCGACCCCGAGACCCTCGCGCTGTCCAAGCTGGTCATCCTGTGGGGCACCAACACCCTCACCAGCGGGCACCACCTGTGGAAGTTCGTCCAGGACGCCCGCCGGAACGGCGCCCACGTCGTGGCGATCGACCCGATCCGCACCCGGACCGCCCAGCAGGCCGACGAGCACCTCGCGCCGCTGCCCGGCACGGACGCCGCGCTCGCCCTCGGCCTGATGAACGTCGTCGTCGGCCTCGGCGCCGAGGACCGGGCCTACCTCGCCGAGCACACCCTCGGCTGGGAACGGTTCCGCGAGCGGATCGCCGAGTTCCCTCCGCACCGCGTGGCGGAGATCACCGGGATCCCCGAACGCGACATCGTCGCCCTCGGTGAGCGCGTCGCCCGCACCCGGCCGACCGCGATCCGCGCCACCATGGGCCTGCAACGGCACGCCGGTGGCGGCACCACGCTACGGACCCTGGCGTGCCTCCCTGGCGTGACCGGCGACTGGGCGCTGCCCGGCGGCGGCCTGTCGTACTCCACCGACGACCACTACCCGATCGACCGGGCCGCGCTGTTCCGCGACGACCTGCGGCCCCGCCGCACCCGGAAGCTGTCGATGACCCGGCTCGGCGAGGGACTGCTGGACCTGGACGACCCGCCGGTCAAGGCGCTGTTCGTCATCGCCGCCAACCCGGCCGCCAGCGCCCCGCACCAGTCGAAAATCCGCGAGGGGCTGGCACGCGAGGACCTGTTCACCGTCGTGATGGAGCACTTCCAGACCGACACGGCCGACTACGCCGACCTCGTGCTGCCCGCCACCATGCAGCACGAGCACGCCGACCTGCACAACGGCTACGGCCACCTCTACCTCGCCTGGAACGAGCCCGCCGTCGCCCCGCCCGGCGAGTGCCTGTCCACCACCGAGACCTTCCGCAGGCTGGCGCACCGCCTGGGCCTGACCGAGCCGAGCCTGTACGACTCCGACGAGGCACTGGCCGAGCAGGCACTGGGCTCCGGCCATGCGAGGTTCGCCGGGATCACCCTCGACCGGCTCCGTAAGGAGGGCTTCGTCCGCCTGGCCGTGCCGGACCCGTTCACCCCGTTCGCCGACGGCTTCCCGACCCCCTCGGGGAAGCTGGAGTTCGTCTCCCGCCGCGCCGAGATGGCCGGTCACGACCCGGTCGCCGGGTACGTGCCCGCCGCCGAGGTCCCCGACCCCTCGCGGGCTCGGCGGCTCCCGTTCGCCTTGGTCTCCTCGGCGTCCCACCACTCCCTGAACACCACGTTCGCCAACAACCCCGAGCTTCGCCGCCGCGCGGGCGGCCCCCGAGTCGTCGTCCACCCCGCCGACGCCGCCACGTTCGGCATCACCGACGGGCAGCGGGTACGGGTGTCCAACGACCGCGGCTCCTTCGAGGCCGTCGCGTCAGTGGACGACGCGGTACGCCCCGGAGTGGCGGCCACCACCAAGGGCCATTGGCCGAAACTGTCGGGCGGCGCGAATGCGAACGCACTCGTCGACGAACGCGATTCCGATATGGGCGGCGGCGCCGTTTACCACGACACGCGAGTAAGGATCACTCCTTTGTGACCCGGCATGGACCCGGCCC
>DATADI010000023.1:0-5421 GCA_036258615.1 Thermomonospora sp.
GGGCCGGGGAGCGGCCGGGGGCGGCACGGGGGCGGCGACCGGTGAGGCCACCGGCGTCATCGGGGTCATCGGGGCCGGTTGCCGGTGCGCGCTGGGGCGTCGTGGCAGCGCGGGCGGCATCGGCTGCTCGGACTGCCGCAGCCAGCGCAGGACGTCCGCCGCCGACGGGCGGTCGCGCGGGTCCTTGGCCAGGCAGCGCAGGGCGATCTCGTGCAGCCGCCCGGCGAGCGCCCCGAGGTCGGCCTGTTCCCGCAGCACGCGGGTGACCACGGCCGGGTCGCCGACACGCCCGAACGGGGGCCGGCCGGAGGAGGCGAACGCCATGGTCGCCGCCCAGGCGAACACGTCCGTGGCGGAGGTGGCCTCACCGCCGGTGAGCTGCTCGGGGGCCTTGTACGCGGGGTCCATCACCGGGACGAGGCCCCCGGCGGCGACGTCCACGATCCGCGGGCCGTCCGGACCGAGCACGACCGCCTCCGGCCGGAAGTCCCGGTAGACCAGGCCCGCGCGGTGCAGGTCGGCGAGGCCCGCGATGGTGGCGGCGGCCAGCCGGTGCAGGGCGGCGCCGGTCCGGGGGCCGTCCCGTTCCACGGCCTCGGCCAGCGTCGGCCCCGGGACGTGCTCGCTGACGACGTGGTGGACGCCGTCCTCGGCCCCCACCGCCAGCACCCGCGCCGTCCAGGGCGATTCCACCGCCTCGGCCGCGGGCCGCCCGGCGGGGGCGGGCAGCACCCGCACCGTCACCGGCCGACCCGACGGGGCCTGGCCCAGGTAGACGCCCTCGCGGTCGCCGGACCCCAGACGGCCTGTCAGGCGGATGTCCCCCACGACCCGGGGATCCCCTGGTCTCAGCGGTCCTGCCTCCGGCATGGTTCGACTCCGCTCCGGTCCGTTCTCTGGGTGCCCTAGTTTGTCGCAATTCGTCGGACAAAGAACATATGAGCACCCCATAACGACCGGGGCACGGGCTGTCGCCCAGGCGAAGAAAGTGAATTGTCTTCGCGTTTAGTGGAGCACGGAGATGAGGTATTCCAGCAGCCGCACCACGCCGGCCGGGCCGTCCACCACCACGTCGGCGCGCTCGGCCAGCGCGGTCACCTCGGCCGACCCGCTGCACACGGTGACCCCCGGGACGCCCGCGGCGCGCAGCGCGTCCACCGCGTCGAACGCCGCCAGGTCGCCGAGGTCGTCCCCGGCGTACAGCAGCGCGGAGGGCGGGCCGGAACGCTCCGCGAGGTGGGACCGCAGCGCCAGACCCTTGTCCACGCCGGGCGGGCGCAACTCGAGGACGTACCGGCCGGGCTCGACCCGCAGGCCGGTCCGCTCGGCGAGCGCCTCCAGGAGCCCGCGCAGCCGGTCGAGCGCGACCTGCGGCTCGGCGCAGCGCCGGGTGTGCACGGCCAGCGCCTGCCCCTTGTCCTCGATGTGGACGCCCTCGGGGGCTTTGACGGCGGCCAGCACGCCGGGCAGCTTCGCGCGGGCCTCCGCCACGCCCGGCGGCGGCTCCGGCACGGTCAGCTTCCCGGCCTCCCAGCGTTCGAGACCGTACTGCCCGAGCACCACGAGCCCGTCCACCGCCGCCAGCCCGCCGTACTCGACGGCGAGCGCGGCCGGACGGCCGGTGACGACGAGCACCGCGCCCACCAGCGAGGCCAGCCGGGCCAGCGCGGGGGCGGCGCCGGGATGGGCGCGGGCCTGCGCCGGGTCCTCGACGATCGGCGCGAGGGTGCCGTCGAAGTCGAATCCCAGGACGGCGTCGCGGGGGGACTTCCGGATCGCGGCGATCCCGTCGGCGCCCTCGGGGGTGAGCGGATACGGGAAGTCGTTCGGTGAGGAGTTCACGTCTCCAGTGTCGGGGACGTCAGGGGCGGATGCCGAGGCGGCGCGCGGCCCGCTGGCGCTGCCGCTCGGTGCGCATCCGGCGCAGGCGCTTGACGAGCATGGGGTCGTGCTCCAGCGCCTCGGGCCGGTCGAGAAGGATGTTGAGGAGCTGGTAGTAGCGGGTCGCCGACATGTCGAACCGCTCCCGGATGGCCTGCTCCTTGGCTCCGGCGTGCTTCCACCACTGCCGCTCGAAGGCGAGGATGCCCCGGTCGCGTTCGGACAGCGAACCGGCCGGGAACGCCGCCTCGTCTCCCGGCCCGTCGTCTAGGGGTCGCAGGGCTGAACCATCGTCCATGACGCCCTCCTGAGCGGGCCGTCCCTCCGTGCGCCCCGCGCACGGATCGGCCCCCTCTGTGGTCACTGATCCCGGTCGTCCGGGTTTCGGCCGGTGCCATGCTAACGGCCCGGACCGACATCCACCGGCTGTTCCCGAGGAACGAGGCGTCGTACGCTGAGGGCACGTGGCGGCTTACCAGTGTCTGACGTTCCTCACCGACTACGGGCTGGAGGACGGGTTCGTCGCGTCCTGTCACGGCGTGGCGGCCCGGATCTCCCCCGGGGTCCGCATCATCGACATCACCCACCTGGTCCCTCCGGGCGACGTGCGGCGCGGGGCCGCCGTGCTCGCTCAGACGGTCGCGTACCTGCCTCCCGGAGTGCACGTGGCGGTCGTGGATCCGGGGGTCGGCACCACGCGGCGGGCCGTCGCCGTGGACACCGGCGAGAGGGTCTTCGTGGGCCCCGACAACGGGTTGCTGTCCTGGGCGGTGCACGAGGTCGCCCAGGGTCCGGTACGCGCGTACGAGCTGACGAACACGGAGCTGTGGCTGCACCCCGTTTCGGCCACCTTCCACGGGCGGGACATCTTCACCCCCGTCGCGGCGCATCTGGTGAACGGACTGGACATCGCCGAAGTGGGCACCCTCCTCGGGCCGGACGACCTGGTGTCGCTGCCGGTGCCGATCCGGCGCGTCACCGACGGCATGGCCGAGGGCGAGGTCCTCACGGTCGACCGATTCGGGAACGTGCAACTCTCCGTGACCGTCGAGGATCTGGAACGGCTGGGGATCCACGCCGACACGGCCGTCACGGTGACACTCGGCCGGCGGCGGCTGGCGGTGCCGTTCCGGCGCACGTTCGGCTCGGTGCCGCCCGCGGAGCTGGTGGCCATCGCCGACTCGGCGGGACGGGTGGCGCTGGCGGTCAACGGCGGGGACGCGGCGCAGCGGCTGGGGCTGGTGCCGGGCGCGCACGTGAGGATCGCCGCGGCGCCCTGACCGGCCCCACCGTCGTCTGTATGCTGCACGCAACGTGCGCGGGGGAGGGCACCGATGGCGACGAACCCGGATCCGCTGGGCGAGATCGGCGCGGCGCTGTTCCGGCTGCGGCGGGTCTGGGCCCGGCCCGACATGATCCGCGACATCCGGGCCCGCACGCCCGGCGGTAAGCCCCTGCTGCTGTCCAACCTCATGGTCGTGCACGCGGTGGCCGCGCTCGGCCCCGGCGGGCCGTGCGCGGTCACCGGCGGCGAGGTCACCGTCGGCGCGGTCGCCGAGCACCTCCAGATCGACCCCTCCACCGCCAGCCGGCTCGTGGGCTACGCCATCGACGCGGGCCTGGTCACCCGCCAGCCGTCCCCCGCCGACGCCCGCCGCGCCGACCTGCGCCTCACCGACGCCGGACGGCGCGTCAAGCGGGTCGCCGACCGGTCGCGGCGGACGTTCATCGCGGGCCTGACGGCCGACTGGACGGACGAGGAGCGCGCCGAGTTCGCCCGGCTGCTCACCCGGTTCACCGACGCCGCCGGGCACTCCTGGAACGACCTGGAGGCCATCGGCCGCATCTTCGAGGAGGCCAGGGAGGAGCCCTGAGGGATCACGGCTCCTGCCGCAGCGCCGCCATCCTCAGGTGGTACTCGTCCTCGTCGATCTCACCCCGGGCGAACCGCTCGGCCAGGATGCTCCGCGCCCCGGCCAGCGGGTCGACCGCCCCGGCCGCCTTCACCGGACCGACCCGGCCGGACATCCGCCGCCACACCAGGTACCCGGCGGCGACCAGCACCGCCGTCCACAGCAGCCCGAAGGTGAGCGGGAACACCGGCCAGAACGCCGGGGGCTCCCCGTCCCGCCACGGCCCGGGATGGGCCAGGACCTGCGTCATCGTCATTCTCATCGACCTCCTCGCGGTCGTGCTCGCGCGTGCTGCGCATGAGCCGATGCTCCGCGAGGGGTCACCCGGCCGTCATCGTCCGGTCGGCGACTCCCGCTCTACGCCCGCCGGAGTAGCCCGAGGCCCCCTACCACCACGGCGGCCGGTACTCGTCCTCGTCACCCGTCCGGCCGTTGCCCTCGAACGCCTCGCCCTCGTCGCCCGCCAGCGGGTCCACGGCCGGGAACGCGTTGGTCGCCAGCTCCTCGTCCCCCGGCTCCGACCCGCCCCAGCCCGCGTCCGCACCACCGACGGACCTGAACGGCGCCGTCACCGACCCGGGATCGACCTCGCCCCTCGGCCGCCTATGCCCGGCCGCCTCATCGGCCCGCTGACCCTCCCGGGCCACCGAAGCGTTGTCCGCGAACCCACCCAACGGATCCGCCCCGAACCCATGCCGCCCCCCAGCATCCGGCCCAGGAGCCTCGCCGGCCCCACCGCCGGGGCCCGAATTCAGTGGGTCACCCGCGCCCGAGCCGAACGGTGCGGAGCCCGGACGGCCGCTGGAGCCCAACGGGTCGGCTGCACCCGCGCCTGGTCCGAACGTGCCCGTGCCTTCACCGCCGGAGCCGGTCGTCAGGGGGTCGCCCCCCTGCGGACCCGTACCGAACGGGCCCGCTGAGCCGCCGCCGGAACCCGTAACCAGCGGGTCGGAAGACTCACCCGTACCGAACGAACGCGCGCGCTCGCCACCGGGGCCGGACGTGAGAGGGTCATCGGCTTGGGGAAGCTGGCCGAACGGGTCGGCTCCCGTAGGGGCACCGCCTGAACCTGGGCCTGGGCCGTACGGGTCCGTGCCTTGGCGGCTGTCAGCTCCGGGGCCGGACGTCAGCGGGCCGGTGCCGCCGGAACTCAGTGGGTCGGATGCAGCATCGGGCCCGAATGGGGCCGCGCCTGCACCGCCCGGGCCGGTGGACAGAGGGTCGGGCGGTTGCGTGCCCGCGCCCGTACCGAAGGGGTCGGAAACGGCACCCGGGCTGAACGGGGACGGGCTCTGGCGGCCTTCGCCACCCGGGCCGGACGTCAGGGGGTCACCGGTGGGACCGAACGGGTCGGGGGCCGGGCGATCGGGAGGGCCGAAACCCGGGGAGAGCGGGTCCGTCGTCAGCGGGTCGTCGGAAGGCTCGGGGGCCGGGCGGTCGCCGCCGACGGGGCCGGAGGCCAGCGGGTCCGGGCCGAAGGGGTCGGCGCCGAAGGAGCTGGGCGGTGACTGGCCCTGGAAGCGGGTGTCGCCGGGCGGCCCCGCGGCGAGCGGATCGTCGCCGAAGCCGGGGGGAACGTCGTCGGGAGGCAGTACGGCGGCGCCGCTCTCAAAACCGGGCGGGGTGG
>DATADI010000024.1:0-8265 GCA_036258615.1 Thermomonospora sp.
GCCGGGTGGGGCGGGGCAGGCCGCGCGCCCCGGCGTGCTCGGACCGGGCGAACCGGCGCGGCGCAGGACGGGCCGCCGCCCCGGGAGGCGGGGGGGAAGGTGGGCTCATCGCATCCTCGGGCGCGTCACTCGGCTCCCCCCGCGCCGGAGCGCAGCAGGTGGCCGAACGCGATGACGTTGTCGGTGTAGTGGCCGCTGCCGCGGTCGAAACGGCCTCCGCAGGTGATGAGCCGGATCGCGGCGTGCCCCGGGTCGCCGTAGACCCGGCCGGTGGGGAAACGGTCCTTGCCGACCCGTTCGACGGAGTCGATGCGGAACACGGCGGTGCTGCCGTCGGCGCGGAGCACCCTGGCGACGTCGCCGGGCCGCAGCTCGCCGAGCCGGTGGAAGACGGCCGGGCCGCTCCGGGTGTCCACATGGCCGATGATCACGGCCGCGCCCCGGCTGCCGGGCGCGGGCCCGAGCCGGTACCACCCGGCCTCGTCCGCGCGGGAGAGCGGCGGCGTCTCGACGGTCTGGTCCGGGTTCTTGGCGAGGGTCATCAGGCCGGTCCGCACGCGGATCCGGGGGATCTCCAGCCGGACGGGCGCCGAGTGCGCCAGCGCCGGGACGGCGACCGGCCGGGCCACGCGGGACGCGTCCGGGGCGGGTGCCGGCGGCGCGGCGGCGCCCCCGTCGCCCTGCACGGCCCGGGTGGCGAGAAGGGTCGCCGCGAGGAGTCCCGTCAGCCCGACGGCGAAGGCGGCCAGACCGCGTACGCGCATGTCAGGACCCTCCACGGAACGCACCACTCCCTCGGCCGTCGCGGGCTCAGCACGCACCGCAGCCGTGTGAGTACCGTACCGTCCGATAAGGCTCCTTTGCCCGCGAGTTGCTTAACGTCACACATGCGCCACAAGTACCGTTGGTATCAGAATGAGTTTCGGTGGGAATTTCGCTTGCGCGCCGTGGCTGATCGGCGACCGTCCGTCGCAGCTCCCGTGGTCCACCTCACACTCGCCTTCCTGACCAGCCACGCCGCGTCCCTTATACGCGAAATACGTAATTCCGCTGATGTGGACTCCCCGGCGGCCTTGCCAGAGTGATTGACGACAGGCGGGACGCGAAGTCAAGATCATCTGACGGTTACGGGGAGATGTCGTGAGGT
Organism: Thermomonospora sp.; assembly: GCA_036258615.1. Taxonomy (GTDB): domain Bacteria; phylum Actinomycetota; class Actinomycetes; order Streptosporangiales; family Streptosporangiaceae; genus Thermomonospora. The sequence goes on from DATADI010000024.1 coordinate 1,148, forward strand.
TCGAGATTCTTGGTCCGCTCCGGGTCACCGAGGACGGCGAGAACATCGTCATCCGGGCGAGGAAGATGGAGATCCTGCTGGCCACCCTCCTCATCCGCACCGGACAGGTCGTCTCGCTGGACCAGCTCGTCACCGAGATCTGGAACCACAACCCGCCCCGGCGGGCCACCGCGGCGCTGTACGTGTACGTCTCGCAGCTCCGCAAGCTGCTGCACCGGCCCGACCGGCCGGGCAGCGTGATCATCACCCGCGCCCCCGGCTACGTGCTGTGCCCCGCCGCCGACGAGCTGGACCTCGTCGTGCTCCAGCAGCTGGTCAACGAGGGCCGCGACGCCGCCCGCCAGGGCCGGCACGCCGCCGCGGCCGAGGCGTTCGGGTCGGCGCTGCGCCTGTGGCGGGGGCCGGTGCTCAGCGAGCTGCGCGACGGCCCCATCGTCACCGGGTTCGTCACCTGGCTGGAGGAGGTCCGGCTGGAGTGCACCGAGAAGATGGTCGAGGCGAAGCTCGCGCTGGGCCACCACCACGAGCTGATCAGCTTCCTGTACGCGCGGATCGGCGAGCACCCGCTGCACGAGGCGTTCTACCGGCAGCTCATGCAGGCGCTCTACCGGTCCGAGCGCCGGGCCGACGCGCTGCACGTCTACCGCACCGCCCGGCAGACCCTCCAGGAGGAACTGGGCCTGGAGCCCGGCCGCGCGCTGCGCGACCTGCAGCAGCGCATCCTGGTCGCCGACTCCGCCCTCGACGCCCGCCCGGCGGTGTGACATGGCGGCGACCACCACGGCGAACGAGGACGGCGCCTGGATCCGGCGCTTCCACCCGGGCCCCCAGGACGGCCCCCGGCTGGTGTGCTTCCCCCACGCGGGCGGCTCGGCGAGCTTCTACCATCCGCTGTCGGCCACGCTCGCGCCGTTCACCGAGACCCTGACGGTGCAGTATCCCGGGCGGCAGGACCGCCGCGCGGAGCCCCCGGCGACGACCATCGAGGAGCTGGCCGACCGCGCGTTCGCCGCCCTGCGTCCCTGGGCCGACCGTCGGCTGGCGCTCTTCGGGCACAGCATGGGCGCGCTCGTCGCGTACGAGGTGGCGCGGCGGCTGGAGGAGCGCACAGGCACGCCGCCGACGGTCCTGGTGGCCTCCGGACGGCGGGCCCCCTCCATCCACCGCCCCGAGACGGCCCACGCCCGCGACGACGCGGGGCTGCTGGCCGAGCTGCGGCGCCTGAGCGGCACGGACGAGAGCCTCCTCGGTGACGAGGAGATCCAGCGGATGATCCTGCCCGCCCTCCGCGCCGACTACGCCGCCCTCGACTCCTACCGCTTCACCGGCCCGCGCTCCCTGTCGTGTCCGGTCACCGTCCTGTACGGCGACCGCGACCCGGTGACCTCCGCCGCCGACGCCCGCGCCTGGGAGTTCCACACCACCGGCCCGTTCGACCTCCAGGCGTTCCCCGGCGGGCACTTCTACCTGGCGCAGAACCAGTCCGCGGTCTCCGGCGCGATCTCCCGCGCACTCCAGGCCACCCGTACCTGAACGACGCCCACGCGACCGCCCGGCGAGGACCCCAGGATACTCGCCGGGCGGATCGGTGTGGGTCACAGCGGGATGTTGCCGTGGTGGCCCGAGGCGGTGGGGGTGGCGGACAGGGCCGTCACGATCCGCCGGCGGGTACGGGAGGGCTCGATGACCTCGTCCACCACGCCCAGCGCGAGGCCCCGGTGCAGGCCGCCCACGACACGCTGGTGCTCCTCCACCAGGCGGGCCAGGACGGCGGGGCGTTCCTCCTCGGAGGCGGCGGCGAGCGTGCGGCGGTGCAGGATCTTCACGGCGGCCTCGGCCCCCATCACGGCGACCTCGGCGTCAGGCCAGGCGAACACGGCACTGGCGCCCAGCGAACGGGAGTTCATCGCGATGTAGGCGCCGCCGTAGGACTTGCGGGTCACCAGCGTCACCCGGGGCACCACGGCCTCACCGAAGGCGTACAGCAGCTTGGCCCCACGGCGGACCACGCCCTCCCACTCCTGCTGCACGCCGGGCAGGTAGCCGGGGACGTCCACCACGACCACGAGCGGAACCCCGAACGAGTCGCACATGCGCACGAACCGGGCGGCCTTCTCGGCGCTGAGCGAGTCGAGGCACCCGCCCTTGCGCAGCGGGTTGTTGGCCAGGACACCGACCGTCCGCCCGGCGAGACGCCCCAGCCCGACCACCATGTTCGGAGCCCAGCGCGGCTGAAGCTCCTCGAAGGTCTCCTCGTCCAGCAGACCGCGCACCAGGGGACGCACGTCGTACGCCCGGCGCGGACTGTCGGGCAGGAACGCCCCCAGGTCGCGTTCCTCCGCCACGGCCTGCAGGTCGTACAGGCCGGGCGCGGCGAGCAGGGAGGTGATGCGCCGGGCGCGGGCGACGGCGTCGGCCTCGGAGTCGGCGATGACGTGCGCGACCCCGGACCGGCGGCCGTGCGCGGACGGCCCGCCGAGGCCCTCCATGTCGATGTCCTCGCCGGTCACACTGCGCACCACGTCCGGACCGGTCACGAAGACCCGCCCCTCGGGCGCCATGATCACCAGATCGGTGAGGGCCGGGCCGTAGGCGGCGCCGCCGGCCGCCGGGCCCAGCACCACGGAGATCTGCGGCACCCGCCCGGAGGCGTGGATCATCGCCGCGAACATCCGGCCGATGCCGTCCATCGACTCCACGCCCTCGGCGAGCCGGGCGCCGCCGGAGTGCCACAGCCCGATCACCGGGCAGCGCTCGCGCACCGCCGTGTCGATGGCGGCGGCGATGTGGCGGCTGCCGACGCCGCCGATCGCCCCGCCCATGTGCGTGGCGTCGGTGCAGTAGGCGATGACGCGCGCGCCGCCGACGCGACCGCGCACCGCCTGGGCGTTGCTGTCGTCGGGTTCGTGCAGGGGCACCAGCGAATCCGCGTCCAGCAGCGCCGCCAGCCGGTGGAACGGGCTGCGCGGGTCCGCCGCCGCGGGGTCGCCGGCGCGGGCCTCCAGGGCCGGAGCGCTCATTGCGGGCCTCCCAGGTCGTCGGGGGCGGACGGGGCGGTCGTGGTGAAGCGCCCGTAGCCGCCGCGGTAGAACACCAGCGGATCGGCGGCGTCGTCGCCGTCGCCGAGCCGGTCGAGATGGTGGACGCGGGCCACCACGATGACGTGGTCGCCCGCCGGATGCTCGGCCTCGACCACGCACTCCAGCCAGGCGAGCGCGCCGTCGAGGATGGGCAGCCCGGCCGGCGAGGGGAACCAGGCCACGTCACGGAACTTCGCGCCGCCCGAGGACGCCAGCCGCCGCACCTGCTCGCGCTGCCCGGCGGCCAGGAAGCACACGCAGTGCCCGCCGCCGCGCCGCAGCCGGGGCCAGCTGGCGCTGGTGTGCGCGACGCAGAACGACACCAGCGGCGGATCCAGCGAGACCGAGGTGAAGGAGTTCACCACGAGCCCGACCGGCACCCCGCCGTCGAGGCCGGTGACCGCGGCGACGCCGGTCGCGAAGTGCCCCAGGACACTGCGGAACGCCGCCGGGTCGACCGGGGCGAGGGAGTGCGGTCGCATCAGCGGGTCTCCGCCGACGCCGGGGCGGCCTCGCCGCCCGCCTGGGGGGCCGGGTCGCCGGGGAACGACTCCAGCGCCGCCCGGAGGTCGGTGAGCAGGTCGGCCGCCTCCGCGCCGTCGATCACCCGGTGGTCGAACGCCAGGTTCAGCCGCAGCAGCGGCGCCGCCGTGACCGCCCCGTCCCGGACGACGGGCCGCTCGGCGACCCGGCCCACCCCCAGCGTCACGGTGGTGCCGCCGACCGAGTGGAAGCCGTCCACCGGCCGGTGGCCCAGCGAGGTCACCGAGAACGTTCCCGTGACGGACGGCCGCCGGGCCAGGGACAGGGTGCTGAGCCGGTACGCCGCCCAGCCGACCGCCCGCGGCAGCCGGTGCAGGGTCCGCACCGGGGCGAACTCCGGCATGGCCGCCGGATCGCCGTCGCGGTAGTGCTCCACCTGCCGCTGGATCGTGTCCAGGTCGGCCTCGTCCAGGCCGGGCAGCACGGCCGACAGCACCACGCGCTCCCCGCCGAGCCGCTTGTCGAAGGTGAGCTTGCCGTTGACCTCCCGGTAGCGGGCGAGCCGGGCGAGCGGGCCGCCCCGGTACGCCGCGTTCGCCGCCGGGTGGGCGGCCAGCGCCCGGCCCGCCGCGTGCAGCACATAGCTGACCAGCGAGTAGTGCCGTCCGGCGGCGCGGGCGGCGGCGCGGTGGGCCAGCACCGCCGACATGTCCGCCTCGGTGTCCAGGAAGACCGGGGAGAAGCGCCCGAGGCCCCCGAGGAAGTACAGGGTGTGGCGGCGCTCGCGGGGCACCGGCAGGACGGTCACCGGGCCACCGCCAGCCCGTACACGTGCTCCAGGCTCGGGGCCTCCAGCACGTCCGGCAGGGAGATCCGCCGCCCGGTCTCCCGTTCCAGGGCGGTGAGGAGGGCGAGCAGATGCACCGAGTCCCAGCCGTCGAGCTGGTCGAAGCCCAGCCCGATCGTCTCGACGGTCACCGGCAGGCCCAGCTCGTCGCGGACCAGCGCGACGAAGTCTTCCACGGTGTTCACCAGGCGGTCCCTTCGAAGCTCGCGGTCAGCTCCACGTGCTCGGGCGGCTCCGGCAGCTCCCGCAGGTCGTGCCGGAAGGTCGTGACCGCGCCGGCGTCCTCGACGAGCGTGAAGCCGTGGCGCGGGTAGAACCCGCTGACCTTCCCGTTCTTGGCGGTCTTGCGGTACGTGCCGTACACGGCGCGGGCGCCCCGCTCGGCGGCGCGGCGCAGCACCGCCGCCAGGCACGCCTGCTCGATGCCGCGCGAGAAGACCCGGCAGCTGAGCAGGAAGTTGTCGATGTGCACCGCGTCGTCGTCGCGGCGGGTCAGCACCGCGCCGACCAGGCCGTTGTCGCCGAACCGGTCGGCGGCGTGGATGGTGAGCACCTGCGCCTCGGCGTCCTCCAGCAGCGCCCGCACCTCGGGCGGCTGGAGCCGCCGGGTGGTCAGGTTGAACTGGTTGGTGCGCAGGGTGAGCTGGGAGACGCGCGGCACGTCCGCCTCCCGCAGCGCGGCCAGCCGGACCCGGACGCCCAGCTCACGCAGATACCCCTCCAGCGAGTCGAAGCTGTCGAGGAAGTCCTGGCGGACCAGGTCCTCGCGGTAGCGGGCGGGCCGGGCCCGGTCCTCGGCGGTGAGGGTCCGCACGTCGAACCAGCCGCCGTCCAGCAGCCTTCCGGGGTGCAGCGCGGGCTCGTCGTCGAGCTGCACCACGGCGACGCCGGGCAGCTCCCGCCGCACCAGGCCGCACTCGTAGGCGCTGTCGTCGGCGAACACGAACGCGTCCACCCCGAGGTTCAGCGACGCGGCCAGCTCGGTGAGGTTGTCGTGCTTGGGCCGCCAGTTCGCGATCACCCGCACGAAGTCGTCCTCCGTCACGGTCATGCGGGGGTGGTCGCGCAGCGCCTCCCGGACCGGCTCGGGATCGTTCTTGCTCACCGCCGCCAGCAGGACGCCCTGCGACCCGAGCTGCCTGACCACCCGCTGGAACGCGCGGAACGCCTCGCCCCGGTAGCTCTCGGCGACCTCGATGCCCTCCACGCCGTCGTCGCCGAGGACACCGCCCCACAGGGTGCCGTCCAGGTCCACCGCCAGCGCCTTCTTCGTCCGGCCGGTCAGGTGGCGGGCCAGGTGCCCGATCTCGCGCGCGTACCGGGCCAGCAGCGCGGCGGAGAGGTTCGCGCGGGCGTAGACCCGCATCCGGGGGTCGTCCACGGCGATGCCCTCGGCGACCAGCGGGTCCAGGTCGACCACCACCACCGCGTGCCGTTCGGCCAGCCCCAGCAGCCGGGCGTTGGCCTCCCGCCACACCGCGCCCAGCCGGGCCCGCGACCGGTGGTCCACCAGCTGCGCGGTCAGCACGGACGGCAGCGGCAGCGTGTTCAGCACGAGCGTCCCGCGCCCCCGCTCCTCGAAGCGGGTCGCCAGGTGCTCGATCATCCGCACCCGCTGCGTCAGCGCCCGCTCGGCGTCGGCGGGCCGCCAGGGCACCGGCAGCTCGTCGGCGACCACCGACGGGTCCAGCACGCACAGCACCAGGTCCGGGTCGCTCTCGTACAGGGCGCTCTCGTGGTCGGCCAGGTCGAAGGTGTAGGCGTCGAAGTCCGACACCGCCGTCCGGGCCAGCACCCCGCAGCGCGCCAGCTCCGCGTGCACCGCCGGGACCAGCTCCGCCAGCGTCCCGTGCCCGGTGATCGCCACCGTCAGCGCGGGCACCGCCGGATGCCGCCGCAGGACCTCCTCGGGGTCGAGGCGGGCCAGGATCCGGCCCGCCCGGGGCAGCGCGTTCCGGGGCAGGTCCGCCACGAGCCGCTGGGCCCGGGGGTACTCCGCCGCCAGGGCCCCGCCCCGGTGCAGTTCGAGCAGGTCGTCGAGCGGTTCGATACTGCTCACCGCCATGGGGTCCTTCCTCGCCCGGCGGACGCGCCGCCCCTGTCGCTGACCCTCCTCATGCTCGGCGGGACGGCTAAAGCGGGCCTTACGCCCGGCTAGCGGCGGTGGTGGCGGGGACCCCGGTCAGACCAGCCCGGCCATCAGCCGGACCAGCGCGGTACGGGACGGGATGTCCAGCTTGCGGTAGATCCGGCTGAGGTGGACGTCCACGGTGCGGGGGCTCAGCGACAGCTCCTCGGCGATCTCCCGGGTCCGCTTGCCCCGGCCCGCGATCTCGGCGATCTCCCGTTCCCGGCTGGTCAGCAGGGACAGCCGGGCGGCCACGGCGGCGCCGGGCGCCTGCCCCGGCGCCGGTGCCTCGGGGCACCGGGCCAGGTGGGAGATCACGGCGGCCCCGCTGCGCCGCGCCAGCTCCTCGGCGAGCATCCGGGTGCTCTCGGCCTGGGCGTGCGCCCCGGTGGCGGTCAGCGAGGCGGCGTTGGCGAGCAGCGTCAGCGCCTGCATGTGGACCATGCCGGCCGAGGAGAACACCCGGGCGGCGCTCCGGTACAGGCGCTGGGCCGCCCGGTGGTCGCCCTCCATCGCCGCCACGTGCGCGCGGGCCGCCAGCGCGTACCCCCGGCGGGCGGGCACCTCGACGGCCGCCGCG